>CANGIH010000312.1 GCA_947453875.1 Planctomycetaceae bacterium
GCCCGTCTCCGCGTCGCGCTCTCCGCGTTGACGATGGCCGAGTATTTCCGCGACACCACCGGCGCCGACACGCTCCTCTTCGTCGACAACATCTTCCGTTTCTCCCAGGCGGGCAGTGAGGTCAGCGCGCTGCTCGGCCGCATGCCGAGTGCCGTCGGTTACCAACCGACGCTCGCGACGGAGATGGGCGCGCTTCAGGAGCGGATCGCGTCGACGTCGAAGGGGGCGATCACGTCGGTGCAGGCGGTCTACGTGCCGGCCGACGATCCGACCGACCCGGCTCCGGCGACGGCGTTCGGCAATCTCGACGCGTTCCTCTATCTGGAGCGTTCGATCTCGGAGAAGGGCATCTATCCCGCGGTCGATCCGCTCGCGTCATCCAGCCGAATCCTCGATCCGCAGTATGTCGGCGAACGCCACTACAAGATTGCCCGTCGCGTCCAGCGGACGCTCCAGCGCTACCGCGAGCTTCAGGACATCATCGCCATCCTTGGCGTCGACGAGCTCTCTGAAGAGGACAAACTCGTCGTCCACCGTGCCCGGCGGATGGAGCGATTCCTCTCGCAGCCGTTCCTCGTGGCCGAAGTGTTCACCGGCAAGCCGGGCGAGATCACGAGCCTCGCCGACACGATCCGCTCGTTCGAGGAGATCGCCGACGGCAAGTGGGATCACCTCCCCGAGCCGGCGTTCATGTACGTCGGATCGATCGAGCAAGCCGAGGAACAGGCCAAGAAGCTGGCCGCCAAGGCCTGATCGACCCTCTCCGCCGGTCCGGTCGATGCCGGGCCGGTTCCCGGAGGCATTCCGGCAGGCAGCCCCTCCCACCAGGCAGTATCCCATCAGGACCGACGCGATGGCTGAATCGACCAAGACCGGCGGCGGTGTTCGGTGCGTGATCACGACGCCGGAGGCGACCGTCCTCGACACGCGGGCGACGTTCGTCTCCCTTCCCTTGTTCGACGGCCAGCGCGGCATCGGACACGGCCATGCTCCCTTCATCGGTCGTCTCGGGGCTGGCGAGGTGCGGATCAGCGGCGAAGCGGGCGGGGCGGCCGATGCGGTCCGCCGCGCGTTCGTCGAAGGGGGCTTCGTCGAGGTGGGACAGGATGTTGTCACGATCATCACGCAGCGGTCGGTGCCGGGCGACAAACTCGACGCCGCCGCGGCCCGTGCAGACCTCGAGCGACTGCGGAGCAGCACCGCCAAGGGAGACGACGCCATCGACATGCGGATGCGGGCGGAGGAGACGGCGCGGTCATTCCTCCGGGCTGCCCAACGGAAAGGCTGAGCCCATGCCTGCGACACGCTCCCCCGCCGGCCCAGACCTCCGCCGGCCGGGAGCATGGTCGCCCGCTCCGCGGGGCGTTGCGTGGCTCCTCGCTTTCGCCGCACTTCTTTCGGCGCCGGCGGCGGCACAGGATCGGCCGGTGGCATTCGTGGGGGGCACCCTGCTCCCGATCTCGACCGCCGCAATCCCCGCCGGGACGCTCGTGATCGCCGGTGGCAAGATCGTCGCAATCGGCCCCGTTGCCACGACTCCGGTTCCTGACGGCGCGGAGCGCATCGACGCGACCGGCAAGGTGATCTTGCCGGGGCTTGTTGACACCCACAGCCATGTCGGCGGGGGACGTGGGGGCGACGGAAGCGCTCCAGTGCAGCCCGACGTGCGGATCCTCGACTCGATCAACGTTCGTGACACCGGTTTCAAAAAGTGCCTCGCCGGAGGCCTGACCACCCTCAACATCATGCCCGGATCCGGCCACCTTGTCGGAGGCCAGACGGTCTACGTGAAGCTCCGCCCCGCGGACACCATCGACGATCTCCTCTACCGCGATGCTGAAGGCCGGCCGCTCGTCGGCCTCAAGATGGCCAACGGCACGAACTCGCAACGCGACGCCCCTTTTCCCGGCACCCGCGGCAAGTCGGCGGCGATCGTTCGCCAGAAATTCCTGGCTGCAGCCGAGTATCGGCGAAAAATGGACGACCCGGACGAAACGAAGCGGCCAGCGCGAGACCTCGAGCTCGAGGCCCTCGCCGAGTGCCTCGCCGGACGGCGAATCGTCCATCATCACTCCCACCGTGCCGATGACATCCTCACGGTGCTCCGACTCCGCGAGGAATTCGGCCTCCGGGTCGTCCTCCACCACGTCAGCGAAGCCTGGAAGGTGCCTGCGGAGCTCGCCCGCGCGGGCGTCCCCTGCTCGGTGATCGTCCTCGATAGCCCCGGCGGAAAGATCGAGGCGATGGATATGTCGCTCGCCACCGGCAGGGTGCTCGAGGCGGCCGGGGTGCCCTGCAGCCTTCACACCGATGATCCTGTGACCGATTCCCGGCTCTTCCTCCGCTCCGCTGCGCTTGCCGTGCGGGCCGGCATGTCGCGCGAGAAGGCACTCGAGGCGGTGACACTCGCGGCGGCGCGAATGCTCGACCTCGACGGCCGGATCGGGTCGCTCGAGGCCGGCAAGGATGCCGATCTGGTGATGCTCTCCGGCGATCCGCTCGCCGTGCGGACGAAGGTCCTCGAGACCTGGATCGAGGGCCGGAAGGTGTTTGACCGGGAGGATCCCGAGGATCTCGCATTCGCCGTCGGCGGATACGGAACGGGCCGCGATCAGGAGGCGGAGATGTGCTGCGCAGGGCCGAACCAGTGACACTCACCTCCCTCGTCACCAGCGTGCACCAGTCGCGCTTCCGAGCCGCCCTCCTCGCTGCCGGCTGCGTGGCCGCCGACATGGCGGGCGGAGAGACGATCGCGATCCGCGGCAACACGATCCACACCATGGCCGGTGCCGCGATCACCGACGGGGTGGTCGTGGTCGACGATGGAAAGATTGTCGCCGTCGGGCCGGCGGCGGCCGTAGCGGTGCCGGACGGCGTCCGCACGCTGCGCGCCGATGTGGTCACTCCGGGTTTGATCGACGCCCACTGCGTGATCGGGCTGGCTGGATACCTCAACCAGGATCACGATCAGGATCAACTCGACGCCACCGAGCCGATCCAACCCGAACTGCGGGCGATCGACGCCTTCAATTCCAGAGAGCGACTCGTCGAATGGGTGCGTGGTTTCGGTGTCACCACCCTCCACACGGGCCACGCCCCAGCGGCCCTCGTCTCGGGGCAGACGATGGTGGTGAAAACAGCCGGCGATTCCCCCATCCTCCGCCCCACCGCCATGGTGGCGGTGACTCTCGGCGATGCCGGCCGGATCTCCGGCGACAAAAAACCCCCCGGCACCCGCAGCAAGTCGGTGGCCATGCTCCGTGCCGAATTGATCAAGGGGGCTGAACACCGCCGTAAACAGGCTGACCCCGATCCGGAGAAGCGTCCCCCACCCGAGCTCCGTCTCGATGCCTGGGGAGAGGTCCTTGCCGGCGCCTGGCCGTTGCTCGTGACCGCCGACCGGGCGACCGACATCGACGGAGCGCTTCGGTTGGCGGAGGAGTTCGGCATCCGCGTGGTGCTCGATTCGGCTGCCGAGTCGTATCTGGCCATCGACCCGATCCGGGTCGCCAAGGTGCCGGTCATCATCCACCCCTCGATGAAGCGTGCCGGCCGCGGAGAGACCGAGAACGCAGGCTTCGAGACGGCCGCGAAGCTCCATGCCGCCGGGATTCCGATCGCCCTGCAGAGCGGCTACGAAAGCTACGTCCCCAAGACGCGCGTGGTGTTGTTCGAGGCGGCGATCGCCTCTGCCAACGGCCTCTCGGTGCCAGAGGCACTCTCGACGGTGACGATCGACGCCGCACGAATTCTCGGCGTCGCCGACCGAATCGGCTCGCTCGAGCCGGGGAAGGACGCCGACCTGGCCCTCTTCGATGGTGATCCCTTCGAGTACACGACGCACTGCATCGGGGTGATCATCGACGGCGCCGTGGTGGCCGACGAACCGCGGTGAACGATTCACCGGTGCCGACAGGAGCGGGGATTGAGATGATCGGGAGGGGCATCGATGAAGGCGC
>CANGIH010000313.1 GCA_947453875.1 Planctomycetaceae bacterium
AGCCTCTCCATCAGACGGGGGCTGTTGGGATCGAGTTCGTAGACGGTCCGCCACTCCCCTTCGATCTGTGAGCGAGCGGGCGACGATGTCACCGCCACCACCTGCACCGTTCGCTCCGCCAGCGGTCGGGCCCAGCGCAGCCCGCCGCGTTCGGTGACCTCCATCATGATGTCGAATGCTCCCTCGCGTGCCGGCAAGGGGATATCGATGGGGATCGCCTCGAAGTACCGCGGCATCTCCTCGACAGGCCCCGAGCCGGGAGGAGGCACGACCTCGTTGAGGAGCACGGTCCGCGCGAACGTCTCCGCGCCATCTGCGGCATCGCGAACCTTGATCCGCAGTTCCACCGTCGCCGTGCCGGCCGCGCGCGGGGGAAGCAGCGGATGGATTCCGATGCGGACGGTCTCGCCCGGTACACGGACGGCGCCCCCCTCCAGCGTGACGCGGAGTTCGTCCCCTGGCGCGCGACGAACCGTGAGGCGATTGGCGTCATCGTCGAGTGATTGCTGGTGTGGCCCCCGGAACAGCTCGGCGACCCCCACTTCCACATGCGTGGCTTCATCGACCCGACCATCAGGGACAAGATCGACGACGATCCGGTCGCGGGAGAAGTCGCCGACCCTGATCTCCACGCCGTCGAGCGGGCACTCCGCGGGCTGGTGGATCGAGAGCACGCGGCCGCTGGCGTGGATGCGTGCCGCGGCCATCACATCGGGGGAGAGCAGACGCCAATCGATCGCCGGGGCGCCCGCCGCCGCCACCGCCACCGCGGTCGGCGCGTCCTCGCCGGGCGTGTCACCGACCACACGGATGCTGCCGGTCCAGCGCCGCGGCTTTCCCCCTCCCCAGACGACACGGATCGCCACGGCCGGCGAGGCGGCCCCATCCACGCTAGCATCGGCACCGCCCGGAAACGCAGGGCGGGGAAGTGGGAAGACGACGTCCGCGGTCCCCGGCTCGGCTGCGTCGGTCGGGTGCATGCCGAACATCCACGCCAGCACCATCGCCAACAAGGCGAGGGAGAGGGACCGATGGGTGGCGACCGGAAGGTCTGGCATGGGCGCGGGGGGAGTTCGGCAGGAGGACAGATCCGCCGGCGCCGGGACATACCGAGGGGCACACCCCAAGCGTCGGAGATCCGGCGGGACCAATTCCGCGGGAGGATAGCGGGCGCTCGCCGGGGCGACCACCGGTGTTTTCGCCTGGAAAAAGACCGCTTCCAGCCCCTCTCGCCCAATCAGGGCAGTGGCCGCACGCCCCCTTCAAGAGGGGACCCCCAAGCCCTGTTCAGTTCCCCGCCAAGTGCCATCTCGGCGACGGAAGTCAGGTTGGCGAGTGCCTCCGGGCATCGGTCCGCCACGTCGCACAGCTCGAAAAAGTCGTCGGGCTTCGCGAACAGCCGGGCGGGGATCGTCCGCGACGGATGCGGCTCCATGACGAGATGCCAGGCTGCCGTGACCACCGCCACGCCACCGGGCCCCGCGCAGATCACCCGGTCACGATCCTGGTGCGACCAGTCGGCGAACAGCCCTTCGAGGCTCCGGCCGGGCTGGCCGTCGAGCGCGGCGTGGGGGACAGCAGCAGGCACCCCGAGTAGGTCCCTCAGTGTCATCCCAACGTCAGCCGGGATGAGGAGGCCTGGGTAGCGTTGCCCCGCCATCCGCCCGCTGGCATCGACCAGCAGCACCGGCAGATGGACCGTCTCCCCGAAGGGGCGCTCGGCAGTCGGTGGATTCGGGACACCAATCCATCCATGCAGCCCCAGCGGGATGCCGCGCACGCCGGCGATGCAGATGGTCCAGCCGTTCCCGGCCCCATCACCGGGAGGCAGGGAGGCCACCAGTTCGCCGATGAGACGATCGAGCAGCGTCAACTGGGCGGCGTACAGTTGACGATAGCCGACGACGAGATCCGGGTCGGTATCGGCATCGATCCGCACCGAGGGCACGGCGCCCCCCGCCGGTGGCGGCGGGTCATCCGGATCGACGTACGGCTCGCGGAACGACTCCGGCGCGTCCCAGGCCAAGCCGAGGCTCCCGGCATGGACCCACACCATCCCATGCCCCCCATCCACGGCGTTCCGCGCCGCGGCGAACAGGCGACCGAGGTTCGTCTCCGCGGGGGTGCGTGGAGTTCGTCTCGGCACGACAGCCGGCACGACCTGCACCGCCACGGTCGGCGCGACCTGCGACGCCGCCAGTGCGGCGTCATCGGTGATGAGCATCGGACTCAACCCGGCCCCTGCGGCATCGGCAAGCACTCCATCAGCGAGATCGGCGAGGTTCCGCCGCGGCTCGAGCGACGTCGCCACGAGTCGGTCGCAGATCAGCCCGCGTCCGGCCAGCGCATCGATCGCCGGGGTCGACACCCATGTCGCCCCCCACGCCGAGAGCATCCAGGCCGGGAGCCGATCGACGGACAAAAGGAGGAGCCGCGTGGGCATGCGCGGGGCTCTGGCTCAGTGGCCTGTGGCGGGGGCGTCGTTCCGGTCACGCCCCTGGATGAGCTTCTTGAGAAGCGGCGTGAACAGCGCCACCGCGGTGCCGATGCCGATCGACGACACGACGAAAAGGAAGAAGTAGTCGGCCTGACCACCGAAGTTCCAGGGAAGCTTGATCTCACCCCGCTCGACCGCCTCCACCTTCGCGGCGATCAATCCACCGGCGAGATTGGCGACGAAGCTCGACACCAGCCACACCCCCATCAGCAGCGACACAAACCGCTTCGGGGCCACTTTCGTCACATACGACAAGCCCGTCGGCGACACGCAGAGTTCACCGACGGTGTGCCAGAAGTAGGTGAGAACGATGAGCAGCATCGACGCCTTCGCTCCGCCGGCAGCTGCCATTCCGGCCCAGACCATGAACAGATACCCGACGCCGAGCGAGATCAACCCGAATGCGATCTTCATCGGCTGGCTCGGATCGAGGCCGTGCCTGCCGAGCCGCGTCCACAGCCCCGCAAACACCGGGGCGAGGAGGAAGATCAATCCCGCATTGATCGACTGGAACCAGGTGGCGGGGACTTCCATCCCGAGGAGCGATCGGTTGGTGTTCTGCTCGGTGAAGACATTGATCGACGAGCCGGCCTGCTCGAACGCCATCCAGAAGAAGACGTTGAACGCCATAAACAGGAAAATCGACGTTGTGGGGCCGCGATCCTCCGGGCGCTGGATGGCGACGAACCAGGCGACGAGACCGAGGACCAGGAGCGACAGGATCCCCACCACGGCCGGCGTCATCATTCCCTGGAGCCGGGACAGGACCCCGAAGTGGTAGGCGATGCCGAACAGTCCGCCGAGCAGGAGGCTCGCCACGACGAACAGCGGGGCGGACGCGCCGCGACCATCCGGGGGCAGGCCGATATCGGCGAGGTATTTCGGCCTGTAGAGCACGTAGAGCAGAAGCCCGGCGATCATGCCGACGGCGGCGGCACCGAAGCCCCAGTGCCACCCCACCTTCTCGCCGAGCGTGCCGCACACGAACGCGCACAGGAAGGCGCCGAGGTTGATCCCCATGTAGAAAATCGTGAACGCGCCGTCACGGCGCGGATCCCCCTGTCTGTAGAGTTGCCCCACCATCACCGACACGCTCGGTTTGAAATGGCCGGTGCCGAGGACGATGATCGCGAGCCCCGCCACGAACACCGACATCCCCAGTTCGCTGTGCGCCAGCGCCCCGAGCCCTGAGAATCCCAGAATGACGTGGCCGATGGCGATGAGAATTCCTCCCACGACCATCGAGCGGTGCGTGCCGATGAGTTTGTCGGCGATGATCCCCCCGATGATCGGAAACAGGTAGGCCAGCCCCGTATACCACCCGTAGAGCGTGCTGGCGTCGGGTTTCGACCAACCACGGCCCGGATTGAAGGAGGCGTCGGTGGCGGCGATGAGATAGAGCACCAACAGGGCCCGCAT
>CANGIH010000314.1 GCA_947453875.1 Planctomycetaceae bacterium
ACGATCCATTACCGGTATCACGAGACGACCTACTGCATCACCGTGTACCAATCGGGCGGCGGTGCTTCCGATGGGGGGGCGATCCCATCGATCACGCTCGACGGTGTGGGGATAGCGGAGCCTGCGATCGCGATGGTGAATGACCGGCGGGAGCATCGGGTAGCCATCGAAGTTGGCGAACTCTCCGTGGAGCCAATCCACCGATGACTCCCTCTCGGACGGCTGTCGATGGGCGGGCCGGAGCAACGCGGCAGCTAGGCCAGCAGCCCCCGCACGACGTTGCCATGGACGTCAGTGAGCCGGTAATCGCGCCCCTGGTGACGGAAGGTCAGCCGGAGATGGTCGAGTCCGAGGAGGTGGAGGAGCGTGGCGTTGAGATCGTGGACGTGGACGGGGTCGGCGGCGACGTTGAATCCGAAGTCGTCCGTCGCGCCGTGGACATGCCCCGCCTTGAAGCCGCCACCAGCCACCCACATCGAAAACGCCCGGTTATGGTGGTCGCGGCCGTCGCTCCCCCCCTGATTCATCGGCGTCCGCCCGAACTCGCCTCCCCACGTCACGAGGGTGTCGTCGAGGAGCCCACGCTCCTTGAGGTCCATGACGAGCGCAGCGCTCGCCTGATCGGTGTCGGCGGCGTTCTTCCGCATTCGGTTGACCAGATCGCCGTGCGTGTCCCATGCCTCGTGGAAGAGCTGCACGAAGCGGACGCCGCGCTCGAGGAGCCGACGGGCAAGCAGGCAGTTGCGGGCATAGCCCGGCTGGGCCGGATCGGTGATCCCGTAGCGGTCAAGGACCGCCTTCGACTCCCCCGAGAGATTCATCAGCTCCGGAGCGCTCGATTGGAGCCGGTACGACATCTCGTAGCTCTGGATCCGCGACGCGATCTCCGGATCGCCGATCGCCTCGAGGGCGAGCTCATTGAGCCGGTTGAGCGTGTCGAGTGAGGCACGCTGCGCTTCCCGATCGATGCCCTTGGGGTTGGTGAGATAGAGGACCGGATCGCCGGTGCCGCGGAGGGGTGTCCCGCCGTAGAACGTGGGGAGAAAACCGGCGCCGTAGTTGCTCGCGCCCCCGCTGGTGCCGGTGGCGCTGGTGAGAACGATGTAGCCGGGAAGATCCTCCGCCTCGCTTCCCAGGCCGTAGAGGGTCCAGGCCCCGAAGCTCGGCCGACCGAACTGCTGCGAGCCGGTATTCATGAGGATCTGTGCCGGCGCGTGATTGACTGCGTCGGTCTGCATCGAACGGATGACGCAGATGTCGTCGGCGATCCGGCCTGTATGGGGGAGGAGTTCGCTGGTATCGAGTCCGCTCTGGCCAGACTTCCTGAAGGTGAACTTCGGCCCGAGGAGTGTTGAGTTGGGATTGATGAAGGCCGCCCGATAGCCGGCAAGGAGCTCCGCGGGAGGAAGGGAGCCGCTCCGCTTGGCCAGCTCCGGCTTGAAGTCGAAAAGCTCGAGATGGCTCGGCGCTCCCGCCTGGAACATCGAGATCACCCGTTTTGCTTTTGGGGCGTAGTGAGGGGCCCGCGGCGCGAGTGGATTCGGAGCCGGCGACGCCAGGCCCTCCTTCTCCAGCAGCGTCGCGGCCGCCATCCCGGCGAGCGACACCCCGCAATCGCGGAAGAACCACCGTCGCCGCAGCAGCCTGGCCCGGGCGTCGCGGAGCTGTTCGGGGGAGGGGAAAGCGTTCATGGAGGATTCCTTGAGCGTGGCGGTTCGCGCTGCCGCTGGGGGTGACCGTCATTGCATGCTGACGGTCTCGTCGAGATTCAGAAGCACGCGGGCCGCGAGGGTCCAGGCGGCTGCATCCTGCGGGGTCGTGCCGGGAGGGAGTGGCGGAAGCGTGTCGGCGCTCCCCGTGGCCACCTCACGGGAATCGAGCCAGCCGTCGGCGATCCGACGTCGAGCGGTGTCGAGAAATGCCAGGAGTGTGGAGGTCTCGTCGCCGCTCGGGAGCCTGCCTGTGCAGGCGGAGAAGGCGTGACGGATCCGGGTGGTGTCGTCGGCGCCCCCTTCACGGAGCGTTTTCAGGGCGAGGGCCCGCGCGGCCTCGACGAACACCGGTTCGTTGAGACCAGCCAGAGCCGCAAGCGCCGTATTCGACCGGAGGCGGCGGGCGCAGGCGATGTCGCCGTTGGGGGCATCGAAGCTCGCGAGGAGCGGATCGGGCATCGACCGTTTGCGATGGAGATAGACGCTCCTCCGGTAGCGCTCGGGCCCCTCCGCAGCCTTCCAACTCACTCCGCCGTAATTGTAGTCGAGGACATTCTGCGGCACCGGCGCCATCACCCCCGGACCACCGATCGAGTGCGTGACGAGCCCAGACACGGTGAGCACCAGATCGCGGACCACCTCGGCATCGGCGCGGAACCTCGGGCCCCGCGCCAGGTACCGATTCGTCGGATCGATGGCGATCGTATGGGGTGTCGCCCGTGACGACTGCTTGTAGGTGTCGCTCGTCACGATTCGCCGGATGAGCTGCTTCTGGCTCCAGCCCCGCGCGGGAAAATCGACCGCGAGCCAATCGAGGAGATCACGCTGGAGCGGCACGGGACTGCGGGTGCCGAAATCATCCGGCACCTCCGCGAGCCCCTGCCCGAAGATCGCCTGCCAGACCCGATTCACCGCGACGCGGGCTGCCAGCGGCGAGTCGCGTGATACCAGCCACATGGCAAATCCGAGGCGGTTGGCGGGCGCCCCTTCGGGAAGCGGATGGAGTGCGGCGGGCACATGCGGGGAAATGGTCTCCAGCGGCTGCATCCAATTGCCCCGGTCGAGACGCTTGGTGGCACGCGCATGGCGTTGATCGCGCTCGGCGAGATGGAGGACCGTTGTCGGGGCCTGCGGAAATTCGCGCCAGATGGCGGCGATGGCATCCTCGTGCGCTTTCAAATCCGGGATCGATTTCCGCCAGGCTTCGAAGATCGCGGCCCGGTGGGCGTCTGTGCGCGCTGCTACCGGGACGGAGAGGGCGAGGATGCAGGCGTGGTCGATCGGCGGGGCCGTGGGGGCGGCGGCCGTGGTGAGGCTCAAGCGGGTGGCGCCGATCAGGCTCGGCGTGCCGGGCCAATGGAGGGCGATCTTGAGCTTCGCGCCCTCGGTCAGATCGAGCGGCTTGTCAAAGCGGAGGACGGCCGACGAGGGCTGATGGCGGCGTCCGGGGCCGCGGTCGGCCTTCCACCAGGTGCCATGATTGCCATCGACGAGATTCGCCACCGGGCCGATCGAGCGTTTCTCGCTCGGCTTGTCGGCCGGTGGCGGGGGGGCCGACTCCGGCTCCGAGAAGTCGGCGGAAGGCTCGACGAGCGTTACCTTCTCCCAGGCATCGCTGCCGGGGCGTTGCACGAAGGCCTCGACCTCGCCGAGCGCCCAACCGCCATGCCGACCGGGGCCGAATTGGAACAGATCGCCGTGGAGGAGCGCTTCGAGCCGCAGGCCGGTGACGCCGGTCATCTTCGGCTCGGAGACGACGAAGATCTCCGGGCCATGCATGCCGAGGGTAAGGATGACCCGATCCTCTTCCTGCGTCGGATGGTTGAGCCCGCCGACACTCCCCAGCTCGATCGCCTCGAGCGGCGTCCAAGGGATCATCGCCGCCGTCACACCCTCCGCCCAGGCGTTCATCTCCGCTTCCCATGTCGGCCGGGCGGTTCTCAGGGCGGTCTCGGCCTCGGCCACCCGTGCGCGGATCGAGCCGATCTGCTCGAGCTGCGCGGGCGTGTAGACCGAGGAGCGGGCCTCGTGGGTGTTGTTGAGGAAGGCGAACAGGCCGTAGTACTCCTCCTGGGTGAGTGGATCGAACTTGTGGCTGTGACACTGAGCGCACTGGGCCGAGATCCCCAATACCGCCTTGCCGAGGCAGTCGATCCGATCGAACAATTCGACCATCCGGAACTCCTCCGGAATGATCGCCCCT
>CANGIH010000315.1 GCA_947453875.1 Planctomycetaceae bacterium
CCCTTCCCTACGCCACGATGTGCATCGAATGCCAGCGTGAACTGGAGAGGAACGGCGGCCTGCAGTCGGCCCGCGATTCCTACGATGAGTCGTCGGCCGACATGGAGATCGACGTCTCCTGACAGGCGTCGTTTCCCCGGCCGTGCGTCCGCTCGTCGGCCCAGACGTTATGATGCGCCGGTCTCGAGTTTTCCTCTGAGAGCGTCCCATCATGCGCGGCCCGTCGACGGCGTGGCGAGTGGTTTTCCCGGCAGCGTGCGCCGTCGCCCTGGTCGTCGGCACCGGCCGATCCGGGGTCTGGGGCGACGAGCCTCCCCAACTCGCCCCGATCACCGGTGGAGCAGCGATCGAGAGGGCCCCGGCGCGCTCGGGCGCCGATGCCGCGGGCCGGGTCGACCCGGCCCGTTCGTCCCGGCTGTCGGATGACGACCGCGACCGGCTCTACTCCCAGGTCGAGCGGGACGCCGAGGAGCTCGAGCGACAGGGCGCACAGCTCCGTCGTCTCACGCTCCTCCTCCGCCCCTGCGTCGTCCACATCGACGCCCGCAAGCCGGTCCAAAAAACCACCCGGGGGGCGAAGCCGGGGAGCGAGGACGAGGCGGGATCGGGGGTGATCACCCGGGTCTCTGACCGGATGGTGGTGATCACGAATCGGCATGTCGTCAACGGAGCCGAACTCGACAACATCGCCATCCGCCTCGACGACGGCCGCGAACTGCGGCCCGCACGGATGTGGAGCGACCCGTCGACCGACATCGCCGTGATGGCCGTCGACGACGATGACCTCGTTCCCGCCCGGTTCGCCGAGCGCGACATGGTCCAGATCGGCGACACCGTTCTGGCGATCGGGAGCCCGTTCGGCTTGTCGCACTCGGTGACCCTCGGCATCGTCTCCGCCAAAGGGCGCCGCGACCTCGACCTCGGCGACGAGGGGGTCAAATTCCAGGACTTCATCCAGACCGACGCCGCCATCAATCCCGGCAACAGCGGCGGCCCGCTGGTGAACCTCCGCGGCGAGGTCATCGGCCTCAACACCGCGATCGCGAGCAACTCCGGCGGCAGCGAAGGCATCGGGTTCGCGATTCCTGTCTCGATGGTGCTCTTCGTCTCCCGGCAGCTGGTCGAAAACGGCACCGTCTCGCGTGCCTATCTCGGGGTCACCCTCGATCGCACGTTCCCGCAGAAGACCGCCGAGCGATTGGGGATGGTGCGGGCCGTGGGGGCGCGCGTGTCGGGCGTGACGAAGGGATCCCCCGCCGACGCGGCGGGCATCCAACCCGACGACGTGATCCTCGAGTTCGACGGCCAGCCGATCGACGACGACGACCACCTCGTCAGCCTCGTGAGCGTCACCCCCACCAACCGGACCGTCTCCCTCGGGGTTTTCCGGGGGCGCAGGCGGATCGAACTGCAGATGCCAGTGGCGAGCCGCGAACAGTTCGAACCGCAGTGAGCCCCCGGCCGGGCGGCCCGCTTCGGAATGGTTCCTGGATACCGCCGGCATTCCCGGATACGGTTGGTTGCTCACAGAGGGCCTGAATCGGGAGACCTCCCCAGAGAGACTCGTGGAACTTGCCATGCTCGGCTGGCTCAAGGGGATCACCCCCGGATCGAAATCGCCGATCGACGCCTCCGCCCGGCGGATCGTGGTGGAGGTGGAAGCCCTCTCCGCCGAGATGGCCGGCTTGAGCGACGCGGCCCTACGGCGGCTCGCTCGCTCGCTCTCCTACCGGGCAAAGGCGGGGGAACCGATCGAGAGCGTGATGGTGGAGAGCTTCGCCGCCACGCGCGAGGCCGGCCGTCGGGCCAATGGGATGCGTCATTACGACGTGCAGCTGCTCGCCGGGGTGGCCCTCGTTCGCGGTGCGATCGTCGAGATGCAGACCGGCGAGGGGAAGACGCTCGTCGCCACCCTCCCGCTGGCGCTCTACGCCCTCGCCGGCAAGGGGGCCCACCTCGCCACGGTCAACGACTATCTCGCCAAGCGCGATGCCGAGTGGATGGAGCCGATCTACCGGGCCCTTGGGCTGTCGGTGGGGATCGTGCAGTCGCAGATGGGTTTCGACGAGCGCCGCGAGGCCTACGCGAAGGATGTGACCTACGGCACGGCCAAGGAGTTCGGCTTCGACTTCCTGAAAGATCGGCTCATGGGGCGCGAACTCGCCGAAGGGCGAGGCGATCTCGGGGCCACGCTCACCGGCAAGGCGGCCTCGCAGTCGTCGAAGCTCCTCCAGCGCCCGTACTGGTTCGCGCTGGTCGACGAGGCCGACAACGTCCTTATCGACGAGGCACGCACGCCGCTCATCATCTCCTCCCCCCCGGGCGAGGCCCAGGCGGCAGAGGAATCGATGTTCCGGTTCGCGGCCGGGGCCGCCGCGCTCCTCGAGGTCGACGAGGATTTCGAGGCCGATGCCCAGAAGCAGACGTGCGAACTCCTCGGGCCGGGGAGAAGCCGCGTCCGCGCGCTCGAGCGGCCTCCGCTACTGGAAAGCGCGAGCCTCCTGGCGCTCTATGACGCGGTGGAGCGGGCGCTGCGGGCCCGCCGCTACTTCACCCGCGACCGGCAGTATGTCGTCCGGGACGGCAAGATCGTGATCATCGACGAGTTCACCGGGCGGGCCGCCGAGGGGAGGACCTGGCGCGACGGCCTCCATCAGGCGGTCGAGGCGAAGGAGGGGCTCGAGGTGACCGTGCCGTCTGGCCATGCGGCGCGGATCACGATCCAGGATCTCTTCGCCCGCTGGCCCCATCTTGCGGGCATGACCGGCACGATCGCCACGAGTGCCTCCGAGATCAGCCGGACCTACGACGTCGGCGTGTCGGCGGTGCCGACGAACCGTCCCGCGATCCGACAGCGTCTTCCGGCGGTCGTCTGCGCGGCCCAGGACGACAAGTTCGAAAAGATCGTCGCCGAGACGGTCGAGATGCACGCGTCCGGCCGGCCGGTCCTCATCGGCACCCGGTCGATCGACAAGTCGGAAGAGCTGTCGCGTCTCCTCACCGAGGCCGGCATCGAACACACCGTTCTCAATGCCCGCCAAATCGAACGCGAGGCGGAGATCGTCGCGCAGGCGGGGCAACTCGGGCAGGTCACCGTATCGACCAACATGGCAGGGCGAGGCACCGACATCCGGCTCGGCGATGGGGTCTACGACCTCGGCGGACTCCATGTCATCTGCACCGAGCTCCACGATTCCGCCCGGATCGACAGGCAGTTGGTCGGTCGCTGTGGCAGGCAGGGAGACCCCGGCACCTGGCGGCAGTATGTGTCGCTCGACGACGACATCCTCGTGGCGGGATATGGCCCGGCGCGGGCCCGGCGGGTCATCGGCCGGCTGCGATCCCGCCTCGGCGGGAATCCCGAACGAGTGCTCGAGGCTTTCCACAAGGCGCAGCGGCTCGTCGAAGCCCGCCATGTCCGTCAGCGGCGCGTGCTTGAATATGTCGAGCGACAGCGGGCCGAAGCCCACATTCAGATGAGCCAGGATCCCTACCTCGATGCGGCGTCCTGACAGCCAGCGACAAAGCCCCTCTCGGGCAAGGCCTGTCGATCACTCGCCCCAGACTCCCCTCCCTGCCCCGCCGGGCCGAAGGATGGCGTTGACTCCCCGGTCACCTTCTGTGACTCTCCTGCCCCCCCATTTCGGGGCGCGCCGCTGATTCCACGGACAGCCGAGGGGGCCGAGGGACGAGATGGTTTCGAGCGGATCCCGCAGTTCCGCACCACACCGCGCGATCGAGGGCCCGTGTCCGCACCGGTCTTCCCGCTGGTGGTGCGCGATCATCGTCATCGCGATCCTTGCCTGTGGGGCTGAAAGCAGGCGTTCGCTCGGCGATGAGCCACCGCTTCCCGACGACGGCGGCAGCCTGCCGGGAGGGGTCGCGCCCGTGGATCCCACCTCTGGCGA
>CANGIH010000316.1 GCA_947453875.1 Planctomycetaceae bacterium
CGACACCGATTTCTACAAGTTGCTGATGGCACAGTCGGTGATCCGCCACCGGCCCGATGTTGAGGTGACGTTTTCAATTCTCAATCGCACGAGGTCGGTGCGGCTCGCCGAGGAGGTCGATGAGGAGGAAATGCGGGCGGAGCTCGACCGGGCGCAGACGCACACGCTGACCACTGCGGAGGTGGCCTATCTCTCGGGGCTTGAAATCGGCGGGAGGCCGGTCTTCTCGGCGGCGTTCGTCGCTGCCTTTGCCGATCTCCACCTCCCGCCCTACGCGATCGAAATCCGTGACGGCCAGTTTGATCTCAGCTTCACCGGCCCCTGGCCGGCGGTGATGCAGTGGGAGGTGCCGGCGCTTGCGATCCTCATGGAGCTCCGCAGTCGCGCCGTGCTCCGGCAGATGCCCAGCCCCCAGCGGCGGCGTCTCTTCGCGGAAGCGGGTTCCCGGCTCGATGCCAAGCTCGATCGCCTCGGGCATCTCGAGGGGCTGCGGCTGGCTGATTTTGGCACGCGTCGCCGGCACTCGTTTGCCTGGCAGGAGGAGGCGGTGGTTCGGGCGCGGGAGCGGCTGGGGAGGGCGTTTCTCGGGACGTCGAACGTGCTCCTGGCGCTGCGGCATGGTGTCGCCCCGATCGGTACGAGCGCCCACGAGCTGCCGATGGTCTATGCGGCCCTGGCCGACGGCGATGAGGCCCTCGCCGCGGCGCCCTATGCGGTGCTCGCCGACTGGGAGGCCGACTACGCCGCTCCTTTGAAAATCCTCCTCCCCGACACCTTCGGCACAGCCGGTTTTCTCGCCCGGGCTCCCGAGTCGGCCGCACAGTGGAGCGGCATCCGCATCGATTCAGGCGATCCGGCCGCCATCGCGGAGTTGGCGATTGAATGGTGGCGGTCGCATGGCGAGGATCCACGGGAAAAGATCGTCATCTTCTCCGATGGCCTCGACGTCGCCGGGATCGAATCGCTCCATCGCCGCTTCACCGGACGGGTGAAGGTGGCGTTCGGGTGGGGCACGCTCCTCACGAACGACTTCCGCGGCCTTTGTGCTGGCGACGCCCTCGCCCCCTTCAGCCTCGTCTGCAAGGCGGTGAGCGCCGACGGCCGGCCGACCGTGAAACTCTCCGACAATCCCGCCAAGGCCCTCGGGCCCCCGGAGGAAGTCGCCCGCTACCGACGCGTCTTTGCGGTCGGCGAGCAGCCGGAGCGGGCGGTCGAGGTGTGAGCTGGGCTCTGGGTACCGCGAGCCCCGGCTTCAGGCGAAAAGACGCCCTTGTCAGGATTCCGCCGGCCCGACGTTTTCATTCCGGGGGGCTACATGGTCAACCATGACGCGGCCCTGGATAATCGACCCTGAGCCACGACGGAGTTCCTCCTGGAGAACGGCCTGATGCGAGACGATCGAGGGCACCGAGCCATGGGCCGAACGCTTGTCGCTTCATCACTCCTGCTGGCCCTCCTCGGCACGGTGCCGCTGTGCGCCGCCGCAGCGGCGCCAGATCCGCTCCCCGGCGTCGGCCATCCCGGCTTTCTATCCCCGCATGTCGAGCCCTTGGCCGTTGTCGGCGGCCATCTCTTCGTTGCCAACACGCCCGCCGACACCCTCGACATCATCGACATCGCCTCGCGCCAGGTGATCCGGCGGATTCCGGTCGGGATCCAGCCGGTGTCGGTCGTGGCCCGCCCCGACGGCCGCGAGGTGTGGGTCGCCAATCATGTCTCCGATTCGGTGTGCGTGATCGACACCGCGCCGGAAAGCGCCACGCGGTTTCACGTCGTCGCTACGATCCAGGATCTCGATCCGCTCACCCTCGCCACCCGCTTCGACGAGCCGGTGGGAATCGCCTTTGCCGACGATTCAAAAGCCTATGTCGCCCTCTCTTCCGAAAACCGGGTCGCCGTGATCGATGTGGCACGCCGGAGCGTGGTGAGGTCGCTCCCGATCCCCGCGCAGGATCCACGTGCCATCCAGGTCTGCAACGGCAGGCTCTATGTCGCGCCGTTTGAGTCCCACAACCGCACGCAACTCTCCGGCGGCCGGGGGAAGCCCGACGGCGACCTTGTCACCTTCGACGCCTGGGAGCACTCGATCCGCCACAACAACGTCCTCTCCCTCGGTCATGTCGTCGACATCATCAAGCACCCCGACGTCCCCGACCGGGATCTGTTCGTGTTCGACACCGCCACAGACACGCTGCTCGACACCGTCGACAGCCTCGGCACGCTCCTCTACGGGCTCACCGTCGACAAGAGTGGCCGGGTGTTTCTCGCCCAGACCGATGCCCGGAACGACACCAATGGCCGGGCGGGGACCATGCATCAGGGGCTGGCGGAGCTGGAGAACAGGCCGTTTCTCAATTCGATCACGAGCGTGCTCCCCGGCAGTGGCGAGCCGCCGCGGTGTTACGACCTCGAGCCACTTCCGCCCACACAGCCCGCTGCTGGAGAAGCCCTCGCCACGCCGTTCGCCCTGGCCGTCAGCGATGACGGCCGGACAATCGTCGCCACCGCCGCCGGCTCCGACATGCTCTTCACGCTCGACGTGGCCAGTGGCACGGTCCTCGGTCGCGTGAAGGTCGGCGCGTGGCCCGACGGGGTGTTCCTGGAGTGTGATTCCCACGGGGCCCCGGAGCGGGCCTGGGTGCTGGCGGCATTCTCCAATGAAGTGTCCCTCATCGATCTTGCCGATCCCGGGCAACCGCGAGTCGTGGCCACGATCCCCCTTGCCGATCCGACGCCCGAGCCGGTCCGCCTTGGAAAAATCGCCTTCCACACCGCGTCAGCCTCGACGACGAAGACGTTCTCCTGTGCCAGCTGCCATCCCGACGGCCACACCGATCAGCTCCTCTGGGTTCTCGCCACGCCGGTCGTCTCGGGTGGTAACCAGATCATGCCCCGCTCGACGATGCCCTGCAGAGGGCTCCGTGACACCGCGCCGTTCCACTGGGACGGCATTCCCGGCGATCCCTATGGGGGCATCAACAGCCACTCCGTCCACGCTGCGGTCGAGGCCAACAGTGATCCCGCCAATCCGGCGAGTGCCGTCCGGCATCTCATCGATGGCGGGCTCGCCTCGACGATGCGGTTGGCAGGGGAGACCGATGTCAACGACGAAGGGAAGCCCGGGGCCCTCTTGGGGCGAGATCGCGATGCGATGGTTGCCTTCCTCCTCGACATCCCCTATCCGCCGGCGCAACGCCGCAGTGCCACGAACGTCGTCTCGGAGACCGCCCGCAGCGGCTTCCGCCTCTTCCATGTGGATGGCGATCTCGATCCGTCGAAGCCGACGCCGAATGTCTGCGGCGATTGCCACCGGATGCCGCATCTGGTGAGCACGAACACACCCGGGACCGGGATGGACACGCCCACTTGGCGCGGTGCCTACGACCGCTGGCTGATCCTTCCCCAGGGGCGGCTCAACATCATCGACTTCGATTTCTTCCGCGACATCGCCCACCGCGGCACCCCCGAACGCGACGTCTGGCGGATGTCGTGGGGGGGCCGGGAGCGGTTTGACCCGGTGTGGGAGATGGTGCTCGAGGGGAGCACCGGATTCCCCGGCGCCTTCGGCCGGCAGGTGACCCTCGATGCCACCACGGCCGCGCCAGACGAGCGTCTCACCCACGATCTCCTTACCGCCCTCGAAGCCGCCGTCCGCGATGGCACCGTGCTCCTCCGCGGCGAGGGGATTTTCAAGTCTGGCGATGGGGCCGGAGAGATCACGTTCGAGTTTGACGGGGCGAAGGACGTGTCCGCCTACGTCACGCATGACGGGAGCGGCCGGCGATGGTCGCGCGACGAGCTTCTTGCCGCCGCGGCGGCCGGCACCTTCATCGGAACGGTCACCGCCCGCGTCGGCGCCCACGGTTCGCAGCCGCAGCCGGCGATCTGGGCCGAGGGGGAGATTCA
>CANGIH010000317.1 GCA_947453875.1 Planctomycetaceae bacterium
CCCCCACCGACGATGGTGGCAACGAAGACGAAGTCGATGTCTGCGAGAGCACGTCCTCGAGTTCGAAAAAGCGGAATCCGGCCAACCACATGAAGCCGAGCCGCCGATCGAGCGGGGGGAATTCCGGCCGGTCGGTGAGTCGCCAGATCCAGTTGATCTCCACGTCATTGACCAGGTCGGAGCGGGCGATCTCCTGCGCGGTGGCGTTGACAAGGAACGCCGAGGCAGGCGAACCGGCGAGCGTCACTCCAGGGGCCTGCGGAATGGCGTTGATGCCGGAGCCAGTCACCGTCGAGGAGGTGCCCAGGCCATAGACCCCCCAGTAGATTCCTTCGAGCGCCCAGTTCTGTTGCTCCCCCATCCACCGGCCCACCTGAAAGTCGAGGCCGCCGGGCCAGGTGGCAGTCGCCGACGAGGTGGAGAGTGTCGCAATCCCCGACACCGGCTGCATCGTTGCCGTCCCCGACGGCAGCGTTCGGGTCATGATCAACCCGCTGGCACCAGCAAACCAGCGGGGCCAGTGCGGTGCGAAATCGGCAGCCACCGCCTGCGGGAGCGCGGCATAGCCGCCGAAATCGTTCGGGTCGGGAATGTACATCGGCGGTGGGCCGATGGAGCCCGAAGGAAGCAGGCCGCCATCGGATTGAAGCCCGCGGTCGAGTGGCAAGCCCCCGGCGACCTGCCCTGATGTGACCGGTGCCGCCGCAGGAGCGCCGTTGGGTCCACCCGCATTCGGCGGGAAGGCAGGAAACGCGGGAGGAGGCACCGACGATGCGGCATCGGCGGCGACGGCGCCCCTGCCGGCAGCGAAGGACTGGAGGAGGACTGCGGCGACGGGGTCTTGAGCACTTCGGCAGCAGGCTGGGCCGCTTCCACCCTGGGCTTGAGTGCGCACGTCCCCATCATGGCCGCGCACACCACCCCCACGGCGACGGCCGATGGACGCTGCACGAGGGTCCAGAACGGGGATCGGAACACCATGAGGCACCGCAGGCGTGAAGAACCGGGGAGTTCGGTGGGGAAGGGTCTTGGAAAGAGGGGCACCAATCAAGGCCGATTGACCGCCTGAAAGCTGGTTTCGGCGGTACAATCGGGGGATTCACACCGCCGTGGGAGTTTGCGGAAGATGCCTGGATCACGGTCGACATCTCCCCGGCGGCTCCGCGAGACCGTGCGTGCCGGGAACCGAGCGTCCGCGCTCGCCTGGCTCGATTCCAGGGTGAACTACGAGCGGCAGGCACCGAGCGGTCCCGGCGGGGGAGGCTCTTTCGGCTTGGGCCGCATGCGCCGGCTGCTGGCCCTCGTTGGCAGCCCTCACGAGGCCTTTCCTGTCGTGCATGTCGCCGGCACGAAAGGGAAGGGGTCGACGGTCGCGATGATCGCCTCGATCCTCCGGCACTCCGGGCTTCGCGTCGGGTGCTACCTCTCCCCCCATGTGCATGAACTTGAGGAACGGATTTCCGTTGACGGCCGGCCGATCCCGGAACCCGAGCTCCTCGGTTCATTCGCCCGGGTCATTCCCGCCGTCGAGCAACTCGACGCCTCAGCTGCGCGGCGTGGGACGCGTGCCCCCACCTGGTTCGAGGTGGTCACGGCCGTGGCCTTCGATCATTTTGCCCGGTCGAAGGTCGACATCGCCGTTCTCGAAACCGGACTCGGCGGCCGACTCGACGCCACGAACGTCTCCCGACCGGTGGTCTCGGTGATCACGAGCATCAGCCTTGACCACATGGCGATCCTCGGCCCCACCGTCCGCCACATCGCCGCCGAGAAGGCGGGGATCATCAAACGCGGGGTGCCGGTCGTCTGCGGAGCACGCGATCCCGCCGCGCGGAAGGTGATCGTGGCGACGGCGGCCCGCCGGCGCGCGACGCTCCACCTTGTCGACCGCGATTTCCAGGTCGCCCACCGGCCGCCGGCCGATCCGGCCGACCTCACCGGCGGCACACTCCTGCTCGGCGGGAGCTCCCCTTCCCTGCCACCCCGTGCCTACCCACTCGCCATGACAGGCCGTCATCAGGCCGACAATGCGGCGCTTGCCGTGATGGCTGCCAGGGTCCTGGGAACTCGCGGTTTCGAACTGTCTGAGAAGGCGATCGAGCGTGGTCTCGGGGCAGTACGGCTTCCGGCGCGGATCGAGACGATCGCTCGAGGGCCGCTGGTGATACTCGATGCCGCCCACAACGTCGCTTCGATGAGATCGCTCATCGAAGCGATCGATGGAGCGATCGCCGCCGCTGCAGCCAGACGCGCGCCGCGCGTGCTCCTCTTCGCGGCGAGTGCCGACAAGCAGATCGAGGAAATGCTTGTCTGCTGCCGGGGGCGGTTCGACAGGGTCGTTGTCACCCGTTACATGACCAATCCCCGCGCGGCCACCACCGAGCGGCTGGTCGCGGCCTGTGCCGCAGCCGGCCTGCCCCCTCCTGTCACCGCCGCCGACCCGCCTTCGGCCCACCGGTTGGCGAAAAAACTCGCCACGCCCCGGGGTGTCGTCTGCATCGCGGGGAGTTTTTTCCTCGCAACTGAAATCGGGGCCGAGTGAGTTCAGCTGGCGGGCAGGGCGTGATCGGTTGGTTCGCCGCAGGTCAGTCGGCGCGTGCCCGGTGCGTGCTGATCGCAGACAGCGCCCGACCGATGACCGGATCGACATGCCTCGGGAGCATCGCCGCCGGGTCAGCATCGGCGACGATTACGTCGGACGGATGGGGCACCACAGCCGAATGACGGGGGACGGCATCACGACGCATGCGCCACACCCGCACAGCCTCCAGAGTCCCTCCGGTGGGGGTGATCTCATGGCCGGCGTCCGGCGACACACCCCACTGGTCGTCGTCGGTGTCGTCTGGTCGCCGATGGATGTTGGCAAGGCTGGGACGGAGGTATTCCGACGTCGTCAGACGGAGGACGCTGCGGCCATCGGACAGGGGCACCATCGATTGCACAGTTCCCTTCCCGAACGTCCGGCTGCCGACGATGACCGCCCTGCCGTGGTCCTGCAGACAGGCGGCGACGATCTCCCCGGAGCTGGCGGTCAGGCCATCGACCATCACGGCCATCGGCACCCCGCGGAACACCGCACCTGGAGTGGCATAGCGGACTTCGAGTTGGTCGGTGGTGGCAGGCAGCGGTCGGGTGCCAGCGGCAGGGCGGCGGCGAGTGGAGACGATCACCCCCTCGTCGAGGAACCGGTCACACACATCCACCGCCGTGGAGAGGAGTCCGCCAGGGTTGCCACGGAGATCGAGAATCACCCCGGCGGGCTGCCCTGCGATGGCGATCTCCTCGATCGCCCGGTCGAGATCATCAAGGGTGTGCGGGCCGAATCGGCCGATACGGACGATCGCCACGCCCTCCTCCCCCTCGACGGTCCAGTCCCATGAACCATCAGCCCGCCGTCGGTCCCCGCCGACGCTCTCCGCTCGCACCATGGCACGCTCGATCGCGAGGGTGCGCGTCGCCGTCACATGCCCCTCCTCATCGAGAATTTCGGTGGGGTCGTCGGCGGGCGGCGCCACGTCGAGCGTCACCTTGCTTCCTGCTGGGCCGCGAAGCATCGCCACGGCATCCTTGAGACGCATCTCTCCGGTCGACTGTCCATCGATGGCGAGGATCCTGTCACCGGCAGCGATGCCAGCACGCCACGCCGGCGACCCGACCAGCGGCGTGGTGACGGTGAGGCACCGATCGGCGCCGTCGGCGGTCAATTCGAGCCCCACGCCGGCGAATTCTCCGGCAGGATCGGTCTCGGATGATCTGCCGGTGGCCCCCGGCAAGAATCCGGAGTGCTCGTCCAGATGGCTGAACAGTCCCTCCATCGCGCCTCGGAAGAGGACGTCGTCGTCGACCGGTTCGAGGTACATCCGCCCGATCTGCCTGGTCACCTCTCCATACAACCTCCCACGACC
>CANGIH010000318.1 GCA_947453875.1 Planctomycetaceae bacterium
CGACGGCCGCCGCGGGGGAGAGATCCCACCGCGGCGGCCGTGCAGATTGATGCGGTCGATGCCAACCGCCAGCCAGAAACCTCGGGGACGGGATTACGGCAGGGCGACGGCTGCCGTCACCGCCTGCGGGTCGGCGGCGACTGCCGGCTGGGAGAGCGACGTCTGGGCGGCTGCAGGCTGTGCGGCAGGCTGCCCCTCGACCGTGGCCTGAACGGTGACGGCCGGCACCGCCCCGGCACCGAGGTCGGTCGTGATCTGCAGTTGTCGTTCGATGCGGCCGGTCGTCTCTCCGGCCTGGAACGTCACCGGGAGAATGTGCACGGGCGCCGGAGTCTCCTTGACCGGACAGGTGATACAGCCATCCGGCCCGCATTCTACGCCGGTGACCTTGAAGGGCCGGTTGGCACGCACGACGACGTTCTTGGTGATCGTCCCCCCAGGCTGGACCGTGCCGAGAGCCAGCAGTTGCGGGCTCACGGTCACCTCGGCGACCACCCGCCCCTCGACATCCATCGGAATCTGCGCTGCCCGAGGATCGTTGGTGACAAGAAGCAACTGCCCCTTCACATACCCGGCCGGCGCTTCCGGCTTGAGGCGGAGGGTGAGGTCGTAGGCCGACTGCGAGGAGGTGTGGAGGGGGGGGGACAGCGTGACAACGAAGTTCGAGTTCACGCTGCGGACATCCTTGATCTCCCAGGGGGTGCTGCCGACATGGGTCACGCGGACCTGACGCTCTGCCCCCTTGCCGAGATCGACATTGCCAAGATCGATGAAGGGCGGATCGAACGACACGTCGCCACGGATATTTCCCGTCACACGCAGCTGCACCTCCGCAAAGAACGGCTTGTCAAAGGTCACCGTCAACGTGGCCCCGTGCTGGCCGAGGAACGTCTTGGTGTTGAACGTCGCCACGATCTCCGAGGTCTCGTGGGTCTTGAGATCCTTCTTGGTCACGCTGGGGGTCGTGCATCCGCAGCTGGTGCGCACGCCCACCACGTGGACGTCTTCCTTGAACTTGTTGCGGAAGACGAACCGATGCTCCGTCTTCGCGCCACGGGCGACGGTACCGAAGTTGTGGCTCGACTCGGAGAACATCTGCTTGGCCCACTCCTGGGCCCGAGCCGGTGCGGCACCGAAGAGGCTGATGGCGGCTGCCGTGACGACGAGCAAGCCGAGCTTTCCGAATACCTGACGGGCGGCGCACATGGGGGTGTCACCAAGGGGGGTGCGGCGGGCGGAAACCTTGGCCGCAGAGGGCGTTGCGAAGAGTACGGATGCCATGGAAGGAGAGTCAACGGGGCTCTGGGCGGGCTGGGCGGTCAACGGCGGCCGCCGACTCCCAAAGATTCCCTCGCCGAATGCCGACAGGGGGTGTCCTTAGCGGTTTCCTTCGGAAAAATCGAGGGCCGGAAGCGATCGAACCGATACAAGCCCGAGGGTTTGCTAGAATGACAAAGTCACCTCCGGCCCGGGGTCCAGTCCCGGCCAGAGGCGATCCGGACCAGACAATCTTTCTGACAGGGAAGCCTTCGGGAACCATTTCAGCGGAGGGGTGTCTGGCCAGGGTCCTTCCAAAACGGCCCGTTCCAACCGGAGTTCGGTTGCGGATCGTTTCGGTGAGGAATCCTGTTGTGAGGGGGCGTACCGGTTTCGACCGGATGCAAGAGGTTCAGATTGCGTGCCGTGGTTGGTCGGCTGGCCACGTTAAAAGTCGACCAAGCTTCAATTGCCGAAGCTCAGTTTTCTCTGGCTGCTTAATTAAGTAGCCCCGAGCGATGGCCCCAGTCGGAAGGGCCTCCCAATCGGTCGCCAAATCCGACTCGCCCCGTTCCACCGCCGGGTACGGACGGGGCTAAAAAAGTTCCTGGCTGGTGGATGACGAACCCTGCCGGCCGGGGGCGCATCCACGAGACTCAAATCGACCGGATACGCGCGTAGACGTCTGTTCTGAATCATCACGGGACGCGGGTTCGACTCCCGCCGCCTCCAGTGACGAAACCACTTGGATCTGAGCGAATCCAAGCGAATCCAAGTGGAAAAAGTCATCCCTGACCTTTTCGCGAGCCAGCGCCGACCAAGGCGCTGGCTCGCGTCATTTCAAGACGCACCGGCGACTGTCGCCGCGCACGGCGAACTCATCCGCGCCCACCTTCGCAGCAGGTTTCGCAGATACGGTGGCAGTCGGCACATTGGAATTTTGCCCGGATCTCGATGAGCCGGCCACCACACACGGGACAGGCCGGCCGCGGCTCACACGCGTCCGATGCATCCCTGTCCCCCCGTTCGGCTTCAGCTCGTTCCGGTGTCTCCTCCTCCATCACGGCCTCCCTGGCACAGCGTTGTCCCCGGGGTCCGATCACGGATCGAGGATGACCGCAACCGGCATCGAGTCGCCGAAGGTATCGAAGTCGCGAAAGGTCCAGACGACCTTCTTTTCCGGGGTGACCTCGATGATCTGCGGGTTTTCCGGGCCGGCGTGGCAATTGACGAACCGGGTGTTGCCGTTGGGGAGGCGCCAGACCTGCGTCACCCACGCCAGCGTGATCCCCTCGAGGTCATGCTGGTCGATCCGCCACACGATCTCCCTGGTGGGCGTCACTTCAAGGACGCCGTGGCCGTTGCCGGTGCCGATGAGCGTGTTGCCGTTGGCCAGACGCACCGCCGAATAGAGCTGATCGCCGAAGGCCTCCGGCCCATGCCCGGGTTTCGGTTCCCTTCCGAACAGTGGCACGTCGTATTCCCAGACAATGTTCCCGTCGCGATCGTACTCGCGGGCCACTCCGTCGCGTTCGTGGGCGACAAGATAGGTGCCGCTCGGGGTGCGGCGGACATTGCGAGTGTCGGAGTGGACGGCGGGATTGTTCACCACCAGCGGGATCGATTTCCGCACTTTCCCGTCGCGGCCCACCTCGAGAATCCTGGCCGGACCGGATTCGACGATCATCGTTGAACCATCGTCCAGTCGCTCGAAGGCATGCACCTCGACAGCCCGGCCGGCATTGTCACCGGCGGCGGAATCGTATTCCCAGACGACATTCCGCGCCTGATCGAGTTCCAGGATCCTGGTCCATCCGTCTTGGATGAGGAGGTGGCCATCGTCAAGGAGGTGCAGGTCGTGGATGGCACCGTTGCTCCGCTTCCACTCCACGGCACCATCCGGAGCGATGGAGGCGAGCGTGCGACGCGAATCGTCGCCGGCGATCACCCGCCGTGGCGGGCCGTACTGTTCGGCGACCACCGCTCGATGCCACCCCGAGAGCAGGCATGCCGCGAGCACCATCGCCCGCACGGTGGCCGCTGGAGACCAGCCCGGCCGGGGGGCCGGATGGACGAGGGGCACGGCTCCTCCAGCCACAGCGCGGATTTCGTCGCATGCCGCGGCGACCTGCGCCTCCGGCACATGATCGATCGCCAGCGAGAAGGTGATCTCCTCCCGGGGAGCCAGCGGGACGACCCGCCCCTGCGACGCCTCGAACGAACGGGGGTTGGGGAAATTCGTCGCCGGCTCCAGTCCGGTGACGTAACCGTCCGCCTCCCCCCCCTGCTGCTTCCAGAGGGCGAAGCAGGGGAGGGTCCGCGTGTCCCAGGAGAGCCGGGCCGCCTGCTTGCCACCGGCTACCACCAGCACGGCAGCAGCCGTGCCGTCTCCACGGGCATGCATGGTGGCGTAGTGGCAGTCCTCGGGCCGGCCCGGCCGAGGAGCGTCATAGGTGTCCCATTGGGTGACATCGGCCGCGGCGACGGCGTCGCGCGGCGCGATCTCGGCGACAGGCGCCACCAGTCGGGCCCCCTTGGCCAGGACCGGAGGGCCGAGGTTGACGTGGTAGAGCATCTGCATCGTCACCGGGCGGTCGGAGAGGTTGGTGACCGTATCGGTCCAGGCCACGCCAGGGCGGTCAACC
>CANGIH010000319.1 GCA_947453875.1 Planctomycetaceae bacterium
GGCGCCGGGGCCGACGAGACCTTGAGGCTGATCGACGTCGCCCCGCTTGAGCACGTGAATCTCGCGCGGCGCTGGGAAGACGATCGTGCCGCGCTCGTTCACGGCGGTTGTGGCGGCGGCGTAGAGCTTGTGGGGGGCGGGGAGTTTTTTGAGCTCGGCCTGGGCCTGGCTTCCGAGGACCGCGGCAGCGATCGTTGATTGTTGGGCCTTGGTGCGTTCCCCGGCGGGGATGGCGAGAGCCTCCTCGGCGGCCGCGGGGAGGGCGATCGCGGCGTCGGGGTCGCCCGACGTGGCGGAAAGCCGGAAGCGGCCTATGACGTGCGCGCCGCCGTGGATTTGGCGAAGCGAGATCGCGAGTGTGTCGTCGGGGCCGAGCACCACTGGCGCGGCGAGCACGAAGACCGCGTGATGGGGCTTTCCTTCTTCGGGATGGATCCCCCAGGCGGTGGCCGGGTTGCCGTCGAGGGCGTGCTGAATCGTCCAGCTCTCCTGGTTGAAGTCGGCGCTGGCGCGGGCGATTGGCACCGCGGCAGGCTCGCCGCCGGCAGGGAAGAATTGGGTGTCGAATTCCGAGAGATGGAGGTTGCCGTTGTGGGCCCGGCCCGGGCCGCGCACCGGGAGCGAATCGTCGGTGAGAAGGTCGAGGCGGAGGGCCGTGATCGGCGGTTGTGGGCCTCGGAGCGTGGCCGTGATCACCTCCTTCTCCGGCGCCGTGCCGCCAGAGAGGATCGAGCCGTCGTCGAGCCGCTTGAGCTCGGTGCCAAAGGCGGAGGTGAACGTCGAGAGCGGGAGGAGTGTCCACACGGCCCGCGTCTGGCTCGCGGCCTCCCAGGCGGCGACAGTCGCCACGTTCTCCTGGGCATCGAGAAGGGTTTCGGGGGCGGACGCGGCTTGGGTCGCCACTCGCTGCCAACGCGTGCGGGCGGCGGCGACGAGGCTGTCGGGATCCCAATCGATCTCCCCCTTCCCGATCCCGGCAAAGACGGCCTGGAGGGAGTAATAGTCTTCCTGCGAGACCGGATCGAACTTGTGGGCGTGGCAGCGGGCACAGTTGGCCGTCGTGCTGGCCAGGCTCGACATCACCTGCGTCACCATGTCGTCACGATCGAGATTCTCAAACGATCTCGGCGCCGTGGCCGCGGCGGAATGGTCGTAGGTGCCGGCGCCGAGGTAGCCGAGGGCGGGGAGCATGGCCGGATCGTCTGGGAAGAAGACGTCGGCGGCGAGTTGGGCGCGGACGAAGGTCGGCCACGGGAGGTCGTCGTTGAAGGCCTTGATCACCCAGTCGCGGTAGGGCCAGGCATTGGGCCGGAAGACGTCGTGCTCGAAGCCGTGGCTGTCGGCAAAGTGGATCGAGTCGAACCAGTGCCGGGCCATCCGCTCGCCGAAGCGGGGCGAGGCGAGGAGCCGGTCGACGAGCCTCTCGTGGGCGTCTGGAGCTTCGTCGGCGCTGAAGGCCGCCACCTCCTCCGGCGTCGGCGGCAGACCGTGAAGATCGATCGAGACCCGGCGGATGAAGTTGCGACGGTCGGCCTCCGGCACCGCCACGAGCCCTTCCTTTGCCAGCCGCTCGTCGAGGAAGGCATCGATCGGGTGTTTTCGATCGGGGCCAGTGCCCTCGGGCAGCGGCGGGGAGACGAGGGGGCGGAGCGACCACCAGTCGCCGCCAGCGGCAGCCGCGGCCGGCGCGGCGACGCGCGGATCGACGGCGCCGTCTCGGACCCAGGCTTCGAGGATCGCGATCTCCTCTTCAGGGAGCTGGTCGTCGGGCATCTTCAGGTCGTCATCGACATGCCGCACCGCGAGGATGAGGAGGCTCTCGTCGGGGGAGCCGGGGAGGATCGCCGGCCCGCGGTCGCCGCCGGTCGTCCAACCGCTCTTCCAATCGAGGGCGAGATTTCCCTCCATCTCGCCGGCGGCGTGGGAATGACAGCCCAGGCAGCGGCGGGCAAGGATCGGCTCGACGTGGTTGCGAAAATGAGTCTCGTCGGCGACCGGCGGCGAGGAGCCGGGAGATTGGTCGCCTCCTGCCGACACTGCGATCGGGAGCACGATCAACAGTGCCAAGCCTGCGTGGAGTGGAAGGAGTCGTCTCACGGGGACCTGTCGACTGCGGGCGAGCGCGGCGGGAAGCGTATGCGGCGGAGGGGGGCCTGGGGCCCCTGCCCATTTGCCCCCTGACAAAATAGTAGCCTGCGAGAGGCCTGTGCCTGAGGGCCGCAGCGGCCTGCCGTGCTTGTCAGCCGTCGGATGGGACCAGTTGCGTGCTCCAAAAAGGATGAAATCCGGCCGATTCGACGGCGATTCCGGATCGCACCAGGGCCGTCACGAGCGTGGCCGGCGGCGAGAGCGCAGGGTCGATCCGGCAGTCGACGGTGAGGTCGTCGATCAGATGGGCCTCCGGCACCCGGTCGGCGAGGCATTCGCGGGCTCCGGTCCCGTTCCGCGCCACCGTCACCCGCCAGGTCCAGGTGCGGCCGGGTGCGAATGCCGCCGGGTGGGCGGGGCCGCGGGCCACGATCCGTCCGGAGTCCATCAGCGCCACATGGGTGAAGCAGGCTGGCACGACGGCGTTGTCGATGGCGGCGATCACGGTGCGGTCGACGAGCAAGGCAGCCTCGATGAGCCGCTCGCACATCTCCTGCTCGACCGGATCGAGGCAGCGGAAAGGATCATCGAGCGCCAGGACGGCAGGATCATGGAGGGCGGCGCGTCCGAGGAGGAGCCGCTTGGCTGCCCCACGCGGGATCGTGTCGAGGCGCTCGTGTCCCCGCAGGCCGGAAAGCTCGAGGGCCCGCCCTTTGGCCTCCTTCAGGACGGCCCCCGAAAGTCCCGCTGCGATGCCGAAGAGGTCGAGGAATTCGTCCGCCCGGACGGCCGGCCAGGCCTCCAGATCGGCCGGTGCATACCCACACTCCCGGCGGGCGGCATCGGGCTCGCCACGGACGGATCGGCCCGCCACGACGATGTCGCCCCCTGCCAGAGGCAACGCCCCGGCGACTGCCGCGACAACCGCCCCTTTCCCGCAGCCACTGGCGCCGATCACCCCCCACGCCTCGCCAGCCGCTGCCTGGAGCGAGAGGTCGGCGACGGCCGCGACATCGCCGCGGCGGATCACGGCACGTTCGATGCGGATCATGGAAAGCGTCCGCGGAGTGGGCGTGGAGCCTGCCGGCCGTCCGACGATTGACTTTTTAAGGTGTCAGGATGGCCTGGTGCGGCTGAGCCTCTCTGCCGTCATCTCGAGGGAGACGAGCAATCCCTTGGCCTTGTTGAGCGTTTCCTGAAACTCGCTCTCCGGCACGCTGTCGGCCACGATGCCCGCCCCCGACTGCACGTAGGCCTTGCCTCCGGTGATGACCACCGTACGCAGCGCGATGCAGGTGTCCATCGAGCCGCCGAAGTCGATGTAGCCGACGGCGCCGGCATACGGGCCGCGGCGTCTGGGTTCGAGTTCGTCGATGATCTGCATCGCCCGGATCTTCGGAGCCCCGGAGACGGTGCCGGCGGGAAGGCAGGCTCGAAGGGCGTCGAAGGCGGATTTTCCCGCGAGCATCTTTCCGGTGACGTTGCTCGTGATGTGCATCACATGGCTGTATCGCTCGATCGACATCACATCGGAGAGCTTCACCGACCCGATCTCGGCGACCCTGCCGACATCGTTCCTCCCCAGATCGATGAGCATGACATGCTCGGCTCGTTCCTTCGGGTCGGCGAGCAGGCCCTCGGCGAGGGACCGATCCTCCTCGGGCGTGGCGCCGCGCGGCCGCGTGCCGGCCAGCGGGCGGACGGTCACCGTGCCGTCGATCAATCGCACCATGATTTCCGGGGAACTGCCGACGAGCGTCGCCGACGGGGTGCGGAGGAAGAACATGAACGGGCTCGGATTGA
>CANGIH010000320.1 GCA_947453875.1 Planctomycetaceae bacterium
CCGCCAGATTGTCGACTCTGGGGCGGATGCCGCCGTTGGAGGGGATGAGTCGATCCGCGAGATCTGCCACGAAACCCTGGTCGCCAGCCGACGGTTGGGTGTTGGGATCCTGGCCGACCGTCGCGTTGATGCCGAAGGTCAGCGAATCTCCAAGAGCGAGATAGACCTGCACCGCCCAGCAGGGGTGGGCCGAAATCGCGACGCCGAGGGTGAGCAGCGCCATGGCACTCCGTAGGAAACGTTGCATCGTTCAGGTCCTGAAGGGTGCCGGTGTGTTCACATTGGGAAACGGGGGCGAAAGGTAGGCCCTGAGCTGCTTTGGGTGCAAGGCCAATTGCCGCCTCGGCGCCTCTATCAGCGCCGGCCTCCGGGATGGCTTGCTTGAGCCAGGCCGCGGGGGGTACGCGCTCAATTGTCTCGAGCGGGTTCGTCGCTCTGGGGGCGTTCGGGATCGGCATCGTGCGGTGGAATCGCGTTCGATCACTCGATCGCTTCAGCGCTTTCCGCGTGCTTGTCCAATTCCTCGAAGAGTTCCTTGGCCGTCAGCAGGGCATTGGTCGCCGCAGGAAAACCGCAGTAGGCGATCATTTGCGTGATCGTCTCCACGACCTCCTCGCGGGAAGCGCCGCAGCGCAGGGCGGCTTTGATGTGGAGCTTGAGCTGTGGCAGAGAGAATCCCTGGACGGTGAGCGCGGCGACGGTGCAGAGTTCGCGCGTCTTCAGGTCGAGAACGCTCCGCGTGTAGAGTTCCGCGAAGGGAAAAGTGACGTTCACCCAGGCAAACTCCGGGCAAACCGCCTTGAGCGACGCGATGTAGGCGTCTGCCATCGGGCCGAGTTGCTTGCGGATCTCCTCCATCCCGCGTGCGTAAACTTCGGAGTTCTCGTCGTGGTGGGGGTCGGGGGTGGACATGGGCGTCACACGTGCTCGAGGCACGGCCACTGGATGAACGAGCTGCATCAGCCCAGGAGTGTCCGGGGCATCGATGGGAGGGATGACAGGCTTGGTGTGTTGGGAACGCTGCGCTTCACGAAACGCCGGCGCAGGCTCCGCCGGACTCGCGAACAGACAGGCAGTTGCCCGGGCCGATAGATGATATATCAACTCGCTGTTTCCCTTGCCTGAAGTACCGCATCGAGGACGACCAATGGCTGCTGAAAGGTTCTCGTTCTCAATGCCACCGGCAAGGTCGGGCGGAATGTCTGCCGGGCACTCCTCGAAGCGGGCTTCGAGGTCCATGGCACCACCCGCTCGGCGGGTGAAGCGCTTGCCAGCCGGGGGATCAAGCCGGCGGTCTGCAATGACACGCTCCGCGCCGATCTCGATCGGGCCTTCGAGCAGTCGGGCGCGAAGGAGGTGCTCGTGATGACCGACTTCTTCCGGGCCGCCAAGTCGAACGCCGATCGGGAGTTCCAACAGGGGCGCGACGCCATCGATGCGGCCGAGGGAGTATGATCGCCGGTGTCCCGGAGGCAGCCATGACGCCCGATCCGCCATCCCCGCCGTTTGATCGGCACGCCCTGGAGCGACAGTACGGCATCCCTCACGATCGCTTCTGCGGACTCTCAGCCGAGGGCATGAGCCGGGCGATCGTGGCCCATGACGGCGGGCCCCGCGCACCCGGGGAACCGGTCGGCTACAGTCCGGTGGGATCCGCCGAGACGCGGCTCCAATGGCTTCGCGACGCGTTCGGCCCCGAGGCGGATGTCGAGATGATCCGATTGCGGCTGCAGTTCTTCGGGGGCCGCGTCCGCGAGGCGCTCGCGATCGATTGGATGCTCGACGGCGCCGCCTTCGACCGGGCCGTGGTCGACGGCCTCGATCGCCAGTTTCCCGATCTCTCCACCGAGGCCCGGGCGGTGATCGCCGGAAACTGGTCCTACAGCCACGCCAAGTGACGCCCCCCGTCCCTCCGGGATCCCCACCCATGTCACGCCCGTTGTCGATGCCTCTGCCGAACCTGGGGGGCGTCCTCCTCGTCGCCCTGCTCATGACCGGTGCGCTGCCGGCATTGGCAAGCGCCGCCGATGCTGCACCGCAGGCGGCGGAGCGATTCGGCGTGGCGACCTTCGATCTCGAAAGGCTGTCGCGCGTACCGGAGGTGTTCGCGGCCGAAGGCTTTCAGGTCGGCCCGGAGGGAAGCGACCGGATCCGGCCGCTGTTCTTTGCCGGGCCGGAATACCAGGGGAGACCAACCCGCGTGTTCGCGTGGTACGGGGCGCCGCCATCGATGCCCGGCGCGAAGCTCCCGGCGATGGTCCTTGTCCATGGTGGTGGAGGGACAGCCTTCGAACGCTGGGTGAAGGTGTGGAACGACCGCGGCTACGCGGCGATCGCCATCGATCTGTGCGGGTGCGTGCCGCGCGGATCGTATGGCAACTGGGAACGCCATGCCGACGGCGGGCCCCCCGGCTGGGATGCGGCGTTCGGCCAGGTCGAGGAGCCGCTCGCCGACCAGTGGCCGCATCAGGCCGTGTCGGCGATCGTGCTTGCCCATTCGCTCGTGCGCACATTCCCTGAGGTCGATGCCGGGCGCATCGGGCTCACCGGGATCTCTTGGGGGGGCTATCTGACCTGCCTGACGGCGGGGGTCGACCCGCGCTTCCGCTTCGCCGTGCCGGTGTACGGATGCGGATTCCTTGCCGACGACTCGGCCTGGCTGACACAGTTTGCCGCGATGGGGCCGGAGAAGGCCGCGCGGTGGACGGCCTGGTGGGATCCGTCGAGTTGGCTGCCGCGCGCGGAGATGCCGATGCTGTGGATCAACGGCACGAACGACTTCGCCTACCCGCCCGGCTCCTGGCAACGATCCTATCGGCTCCCGAAGGGCCCGCGCACGCTCTGCCTCCGCGTCAGGATGCCACACGGCCACGGCCCTGCGGGGGAGAACCCCGAGGAGATCCTCGCGTTCGCCGATGCGATCCTTGGCGCTCCCTCCTCCGCCGTGGCGCCGGGGCTGGCGACGATCACCACGCAGGGTTCCGCAGGCACGGCGACCTGGGTGAATTGGCACGGGGGGCGGCCGATCCGCGCCGCGGAACTCTGCTTCACCGCCGCCGATGGAAAGTGGCAGGACCGGCTCTGGGAAACGCAGCCGGCCACGATTCATCCGGCAGCGGACGACACGGAGGGCCGGGCGAGTGCCGTCATTCCCGCCGGGGCGACGGCGTGGTATCTGAATCTCGTCGATGACACAGGGCTCGTTGTCAGCGGGGAGCACGGCGTGCGGTGAGCCCGCCCCGGGGCGGGCCGATGGGAACCAGATCATGTCGCCTGCGCCGCAGCGGAAGTCGCGATGTCGGTCACGGGATGGCCGTCGCTCTGGATGGCGATGGGATTGCCGGGAAGACGATGCGACCCCATCAGCGCTGTTGCGGTAGGATTTCAGCAAGGAACCCCCGGGGGTCTGCCCGGGAGCGCGAACGAGAAGACCCAGCGGGGATATGGCCATGCCGAGCGTGAAGGCGGTCGAGACGGAGCCCCGCGGGACGTGGTGGCAACGCTTACTGATCGCCACCTTCTCCCTGGCGCTGACGCTGCTCTTCTTCTGGGCGCTCGGATTCATCCTCCAGGACATCGGCCGTCTGCCCGGGCCCGACTGGAATCAGATCAGCGGCGAACGACTCGATCCTGTGATGGCGGCGACGACCACCAAATTGGAGGAGGATCAGGCCGGGATCAAGCGCAAAATAGAGAACGAGGAGCGCCGTCGGCAGGTGCTCCGCGACAGCACGGCGACCTCCCAGAAGACCCTTGGCCAGCTCCTCGAACTGCAGCGGATGAGCCTCGAGCAGCAGACGCAGTTGCCTGAGGAGCAGCAGCAGGCCCTCGCAGAGAGCCAGCGGGTGTTTCTCGCCAACCAGCAGCGCGACCAGGATCTCACCGA
>CANGIH010000321.1 GCA_947453875.1 Planctomycetaceae bacterium
CACGCCGGGCACGTCCGGTGGCGGTGACGCGCGGCGGTCGATACCCTTGGGGAGATCCATGGGCTGAAGTTTAGCAGCCCGATCCCACTCCCGTACCCTCGCCGTGGAATCCATGCCGGTGCCCTCTGACAGCTCCCCCGATCGCCATGGTGCCCCGGAGATGACCGCGGGGCGGAATGGCCCCGGGCGTGGGGCTCTGCTGGTGATCTTCCTCACCGTGTTCATCGACCTCCTTGGTTTCGGGATCGTCCTCCCGGCGATGCCACGCCAGGCAGGGCCCTATCTCGACGCCCTCGGTCTCCCTGCCTCCAGCATCGGTGCCGGTGTGGTGATCGGATTGCTGTTCTCCGTCTTCTCGCTGATGCAGTTCGTCTTCAGCCCCGTAGGGGGGAGATGGTCCGACCGGGTCGGCCGTCGCCCGATGCTCCTGCTGAGCCTGGCCGGCTCGGTCATCTTCTACGCGCTCTACGGTATGGCCGTGACGCTTCCGACTGGGCAGGCGGCGACGGCGATCGGCCTGATGATGCTCGCCCGGATCGGTGCCGGGATCGCCGGCGCGAGCGTGGGGACTGCCGCCGCGGTGATCGCCGATTGCACGACCCCGCAGAACAGGGCCCGGGGGATGGCGCTGATCGGCATCGCCTTCGGGGCCGGGTTCACGCTCGGCCCGCTGATCGCCTATTTCGGGATGAAGCTTTTCAATGACCGTCCGTGGGCGGTCGGAGCGCTGGCGTCGGCCCTGTCGGCGGTGGCCTTCCTGTTCGCGTTCTTCGTGTTCCGCGAGACCCGCGACCCGTCGAACCGTGCCGCCAAGGAATTCTTCAGCTTCAGCCGCTCCGCCCGCGTCCTCAGCCTCCCCACGATCGGGGCGCTGGTGCTTATTTATTTTCTGGCGATCTTCTCCTTCGCCAACTTCGAGGCCACGCTCGCCCGGCTCACCGATCAGGCATTCGGCATGACCGACGACGACAACTTCCTCGTCTTCGCCGGGATCGGTGCCGTCCTCATGCTCGCTGGCGGGAGCTACCGGCCGCTCGCCAAGCGGGGCTCCGAATCGCGACTCCTCGCCGCCGGTCTGACGATGATGGTCGCGGGCCTCGCCGGCGTGGCCCTCGTCGCCTGGAGCGTCCACGCCCGCGGTGTCGCCGGCGCGGGGGCACCGGCGGGCATGCGGTGGGCCTTCTATCTTGCGTCCGCCCTGTCGGTGTGGGGATTTGCCTTCGTCAATCCCTCGGTCTCCTCGCTCATCTCCCGGCGCACCGATCCGGCGAACCAAGGGGAGGTGCTCGGGGTCAACCAGTCGTTCGCCTCGCTCGGTCGGATCCTTGGGCCGCTGTGCGGGTCGGTGCTGTTCACGCTCCACCCTTCGAGGGTCCTTCCGTATGCCGTGGCCGTTGTCACGCTCCTCGGCGTGATGACGCTCCTGTCGCGGGTGACATCGGGCGACGGTGCGGCACGGTCATGAGTGGCGACTTCCCGTCCGCCGATCGCCTGCCCGTCGCCGTGGGGCTTCTGGTGGTTGGGCATGGAACCGCCGATCCGGTCGGCGAGGCGGAGACCCGTCGATTGGTCGAGCGGGTCGCGGAGGCGTTGCCGGGGCGGTCGGTGGAGTTGGGGTTTCTGGAGGTGATCGGCCCGACGGTGGCCGAGGGGCTGCGTCGACTGCGTGATCGTGGATGCCGGGAGGTGATCGCCGCCCCGCTGCTGCTGTTCACCGCAGGACACGCCCGGCGCGACCTGCCAGAAGCGCTCGCCGAAGCGGCCGCCGCGTTGGGCCTGCCGGTGCGGCAGGCGGGGGCACTGGGGAGCCACCCGGAACTCGTCCGTCTGTCGCGACGCCGTCGTGAGCAGGCATGCCACGCGCTGTCGACCCTGCCTGCCGCCGAAGAGGCGCTCGTGTTCGTCGGCCGCGGAGCGAGCGATCCTGCGGCGGTGGCGCAGTTGACCGGCTTCCTGGCGGCAACGCGGGCCTGCGCCGCCGATCCATCCCACTGCCGACCGGGGCTGCCGGCGGCGGTCTGCGGCCGCGGGCTCCTCCCTGCGGTCTGTCACGCCGTGCCCCCTCCGGCTGGCCCGGGGCGGGAGATGGTGGGATTCGTCGCTGCTGTCCGTCCCTCGGTCGCCGAGACGCTCGAGGCCGTCGTCGATGCCACGCTGCCCGGTCCCGTCCCAAGGCGCGTCCTCGTGCAACCGCACCTCCTCTTCCGCGGACGGGTGGAGGAGCAGGTGCACGAGGCTGTCGATCAGGCCCGCGCCCGCCACCCCGATGTCGACTTCGTCGTCGTGCCGCGACTCGGTCCGGAGCCCGAGGTGGCCAGGGCGCTTGTGGCGCGGGCCATCGAGGCGGCGACCACACGTTGAATGGGCCCAGGCCCGTTTGGCTGTCTGTGGAAAAAGTCATCCTCGGCCGGTCCGGCGGCGATCGCTCGATCCAGGGGATGTTCGCCACGGGCCCGGAGTGGTGCAATCGTCGCGTTCTCTGCCGGGTGAAAATCCCTCGTCAGAAGCGCTGGAACCTGTCACAATGGGAGGACAGGTCACAGGGAACGCGAATTGAAGGAGCGATGCGTGGACACCACGGACAAGGGCGCGACCGACGGGCGGAATGACGGGCGGAGCGTGTGGCTGCTCCCGACGGTGGGACGCCTCGTTCTGCTGTCGGCAGTCGTGGCAACGACATTCGTGCCGTCGTTCTCCGGCGCGGTGCGGGGACAGGATCCAGCCCCTCCGGCAGCCGGTGCGAAGCCCGGCCCCAACGACCGTCAGATCACGCTGGCCGTGAAGAGCTACCTCGAACGGGAGCACTTCACCCACCACCCGATCGACGACGAGATCGCCAACCGCTGGTTCTCGATCTTCCTCGAGGCCCTCGACCCGATGAAGGTCTACTTCCTCCAGAGCGACGTCGATGCCTTCATGCAGAAGCGGGCGTCGCTCGATGACCTCGTCAAGCGGGGCGATGTCAGCTTCGCCTACGAGGTCTACAACCGCTTTCTGGAACGGGTCGACTCCCGCCTCCCGCTGGTCGAGAAGTTCCTCTCCGAGCCGCTCGATTTCACCAAGGATGAATCGATCGTCGTTGATCGAGACGAGACGAAGTGGGCCCAGAACGAGGCGGAGGCGGTCGACAACTGGCGGAAGCGGATCAAGTACGACCTGCTCGTGCAGAAGATGGAAAAGACGCCACCGGAGGAGGCCAAGGAGAAGCTCATGCGCCGCTACCGGAGTTTCTCCAAGCGGATGCACCAGATGACGGCCGACGAGTTGCTCGAGACCTACCTCACGAGCCTGACCAGCAGCCTCGATCCGCACACGAGCTTCATGTCGCCCGGGACGCTCGAGAATTTCGAGATCGGGATGCGTCTTCAACTCGACGGCATCGGGGCCTCGCTCAAGAGCGAGGACGGCTTCACGACGGTGGCCGAGATCGTCCCCGGAGGCGCGGCCGATCGCGATGGCCGGCTCAAGAAGAAGGATCGGGTCATCGGTGTCGGGCAGGGGACCGAAGGGGAGGTCGTCGACGTCGTCGACATGAACCTCAACGAGGTGGTGAAGCTGATCCGCGGCAAGCGAGGCACGATCGTCCGCCTGAAAGTCATCCCGGTCGGCCAGACCGCCGCCAAGGATTACGACATCACTCGCGCGAAGATCGAGCTCAAGGACAGCGAGGCCCGTGGCGAGCTCATCGAGACCGGACGCAAGCCGGACGGGAGCCCGTGGCGCATCGGCTACGTCAACCTGCCGAGCTTCTACATGGACATGGCGGGGGCCCGTCAGGGTCAGGCGGATTACAAGAGCAGCACCCGCGACACGAAAAAGCTCATCGACGACTTCCGCACGAAGGGGGTCGACTGCATCTGCCTCGACCTGCGCAA
>CANGIH010000322.1 GCA_947453875.1 Planctomycetaceae bacterium
GCAAGGACTACATCGACAGCCTGAAGTGAGCCCTGCCCCGGAGTGACCGCTCCGCGAGGATTTCCCATGCCCACCATCCGCCACTGCGGTCGCCCTGACAGAAGCGCCCCCCCGCGCGCCCGGCGGGCGTTTACGCTCATCGAGTTGGTGGTAGTGATCGTGATCCTCTCGATCCTCGCAAGCCTCACGCTCTCGGGGCTCAACAGCGCCCGGCAGCGGGCCAAGATCGACAAGACCCGGAGCACGATCCGCAAGCTCCACGAACTCGTGATGACGATCCACGAGGGTCTCATCGAACAGCGTTACACCCCGCCTGCAACGATCGCCGGCTCCAAGCAGGTCGTCGCGAAACTCCAAGTGAGTGCGAGGAGAACGTTGATCTCCACGCTGATGCCCGATCTTTGGGATGACGCCTGGAGCCAGTATGGGCCCGGGGCCTACAGCGGGGGCACGACGCCGTTGGTTCCACACTCGCGGTATCAGCAGATCGGGAGCCGGCTTTTTCTCGTTCCGAACCCGCAATACAGCGGTGCCGGCAGCGACTATCTCCCCACCTTCGACCAGGCCAAGGCGATGGCCTACGAGAGCGCCGAGTGCCTGCAGATGCTCGTCGTCCGTGGCGGCCTGACCCCCGATGCCGCCGAGCAATTCCGCGCCGACGAGATTGGAGACGTCGATGGCGACGGCGCCCCTGAATTCCTCGATGGCTGGGGAAGGCCGATCTCCTTCATCCGCTGGCCGGCAGGATTCACGTCCGTCCTCCAGACCGCGTCGGCGAACGATCCTCCAGACCCGGTCGATCCGCTCGGCGTCACCGACGCCACGAAGGGCTTTACCGACCGGGCCCTGATGCCACTGGTCTATTCCGGCGGTCCGAACAATTCGCTCGACGTCGACACCTCCCCGACCGCCGGCAACTACGGGCTGGTCTCGTCCCGCGGTGCGCTCGGCGGGGACTGGCAGAAGAGCGGTTGGATCAACATCAAGAACGCAAACCGGCCCCCACTTCTCTCGACGACGGCCTGGCCGATCGGAAGCAGCACCTGGGCCGGCTCCGTGATGGCGGGAAAGACCCGCGAAGCCTCCGACAACATCACCAACCACGACCTCGTCACGAAGTAACGACGCTTCCCCGGTGCCGCCATGCTCCCCACCACCGACCATCGCCGCTGCGGCATGACGCTCGTCGAATTGCTCGTCGTCGTCGCGATCATCGGGTTGCTCGCGGTGACGGTGCTCCCCAATGTCGCGTCGTCCACGGAGAGCCGTCGCAGCCGCGAAGCCGCCCGGGTGACATCAAGCTTCTTCGCGAAGGCGCAGTCGCGGGCGATTGGGCGACCGGAGTGGGCGGGCTTCACGATCATGCCGCCGGCGACCAACCCCACCGCCCTCTATGCCCTCGATCTCTTCCAGGCGAATGTCCCGCAGGTCTACCGCGGGGAGTCGTACGCGGCGACAGCGACGATCAATCCCAACGACACCGGATTCACCCGCGGCCTCAGCTACTACGACGGCACGATTCCCGCCGCCCGAAACGTCAGGGCCAATGATCTGATCCGCTTCGATGGCCGGGGGCCTTGGTACGAGTTGACGGTCGATGGTGGCACAGGAGTGAGAATGCGGGGCACCACAGGAGGCTTCAACAACGCCACTGAACTCTCCGGGCAAACGGAGCGCAACACCCCGTGGCCCACCGCGGGGGTCGGCCACCCCTTCGAGATCCTCCGCCAGCCGATGCGGAACGGGACGCCGTTCACGATCCCCGATGGCCGCTGCATCGATCTGGCCTGGTCCGGCTATGGCAACGGCACCTACACCCGCTTTCCTGTGCCGGGCACGTCGATCACCCTGCTCTACGACGCCACCGGACGCGTCCGCCAACTTTTCACGCAGAACGCCTCCGGCGCCAGCCGCGTCACCGTCACCGGGCCGGTGTTCTTCCTCGTCGGCCGCGTCGATCGGGCCAACAACGACCCGACCCTGGCCTCCACCTATGACGGCAAGGACGACACCACCGGTTTCAACTGGCAGTATGCCGATTCCTTCTGGGTGTCGATCGATCCGGCCAGTGGTTTGGTGAAAACCGCCGAGTGCATGCCGGGCCAGGCCACGGTCGTGGCATCGCAGCAATTCATCCGATCCGAGATGCCCGCAGGGGGGAGATGACCATGGCCACATCTGCCGCCCGCCGGGGCATCACGCTCATGGAAGTGCTGATCGCGATCGGCATCCTCGCCGTCGGCCTGACGAGCGTCGTCTCGCTCGTGCCTGCTGGCCAGTCGCAGGCCGCCCGCGCGGTGATCCTCGACCGGGCCGCGGCGACGGTCGCCAATGGCCTTCACGACGCGGCCACCTACGGGATGCTGCGTCCCGATTCGATCGCCACCGACCCTGTCGGAGGGGGCCCCGTCATCGTCTTCGATCCGGTCCGGCAGCATTTCGGCGGGCTGGCTGACCTGGATTTCCCCAACGCGGTCCGGGCCTGGGTCAAGCCTTCGGGGGTCTACTCCCAGGCATCGTCGCCGAATGCCTATCCGGCTGGGATGCAGGCCTGGCAGGGGAACCAGTCGTGGCAGGTGATGCAGCTGGCAGCCCAGGGCCGCGATGACATCCTCGTCTCTGCCGGGGCCGGGCCCGACGATCCGCCGGTCAACCGCTTCGATGACAACGGCGTGCGCCTGTTCAATGGGCGTATGACCTGCATCTTCTCCGTGGCCCGGGCCGACAATCAACTTACCACCGCGCTTGCCGCCGGGGATGTCGCCAAGCTTACCGTGATCGCCTTCCACAACCGCGACACCACCGACACCGGCACCCGCTGGGTCGAGGCCGCCTTCGATGGCTCGGCCCTGCGACTGGCGACCTTGCCAGACGGCAGGACGCTCAAGGAGATCGTCCGGCCCGGCGTGGTGATTTATGACCCGAACAAAATTCTGGCGACCAACCAGTACATGCGCTGGAGCCAGGTGCAGATGGGGAGCATCGACAGCAGCGACGGCTCGGTGTATGTGACCTTCGCGAGCCCGGCGCCGACGATCAACGACGTCAATCGCGACGGCGTGGTCGACAACGGGATGCTCCCGCTGCGGATCCTTCTCGACTCGGTGGGAATGGCGGAGCAGGTCGTGGTGCTCGAAGGCTCGGGGCCCTATTCGAAGTGAAGAGACTCTCTCTCGGTGGATCGACCGGTGGCCGTGGGCAAGCGGCCACCCCGGAAGCGCGAGGCAGGAACATGAACGCGACAACCCGACAGGGGCAGGGCAGCGCCGACAGGCCGGCCGCGGGTCGCGGGCCATTCGTGGCGGCGGGCCGACCGCGGCGCGGGGTGCTGCTCCTCATCGTCCTTTCGATGCTGACCCTCTTCATGATGCTCGGGGCGGCGTATCTCGTCGTCGCCACCCGCTCGCGCGAGACTGCCCGTGCCTACTCGCGGCTCTCGCTCCGCAGCGACAATGTCCGCCTCCCCCACTCGCAGGTCCTCGACACGGTGATGCTCCGTGTCCTCCGTGGGGTGCCGCAGCAGCCCACCCTCTCGATCGCGCAGTCGCAGCAGATCAACGTCGCGCTCGCCCAGCCCGCCCCCTCCGGCGTGAGCGTCGGCCGGTTCGAGTCGATCCTGGCCGACAAATATGGCTATGGCACGCTGACAGGCTCCGCGTCGCCGCGAGGGAATGGCAACCAGCCACCGGTCTACGAGATCGCCCCCCTCCTCCAAGCGCCGCAGGTGCAGTTCGACTCCCTCCCTGCGCAGTTTGCCGCCACCGACCTCAACGGCAGGATCATCACGATCCTCGGCCCTGGTCGCGATCCGACCAGCCATCGCATCCTCCAGGCGACCGACAACAACGACGGCAGCTACAAACTCACGTTCGATA
>CANGIH010000323.1 GCA_947453875.1 Planctomycetaceae bacterium
ACGTCGTCTTCGGCGAGAAGCAGCAGATCATCCGCAAGAGCGGGCTCCTCGAGTATTACGCCTCGCAGGCGAACCTCGGCCAGGTGGCCGGGCTCGACAATCTCAAGGACTGGCTGGCGAAGCGGAGCGTGGCCTTCACCGACCGGGCGAAGCAGTTCGGCCTGCCGTCCCCACGGGGGGTGCTCCTCGTCGGCGTCCAGGGCTGTGGCAAGAGCCTCTGTGCGAAGGCGGCGGCGAATCTCTGGAATCTCCCCCTCCTCCGCTTCGACGTCGGGAGGATGTTCTCGAGCCTCGTCGGATCGAGCGAGGAGAACGTCCGCCAGGCGCTCCAGGTGGCCGAGAGCGTCGCGCCGGCCGTCCTCTGGATCGACGAGATCGACAAGGCGCTCGCCGGGGCTGGCGGCTCCGGCGGCAGCGACGGGGGCACCTCGGCCCGCGTCTTCGGCACGCTCCTGACCTGGCTTTCTGAGAAGACGGCGCCGGTGTTCGTGATGGCGACCGCCAACGACATCAGCCACCTCCCCCCCGAACTCCTCCGCAAGGGGCGCCTCGACGAGATCTTCTTCGTCGATCTGCCCACCCTCGAGGAACGCCGCGAGATCTTCCGCATCCATCTCGCGCAGCGTCAGCGTGATCCGGCCGCCTTCGATCTCGAGCAGCTCGCCCGGGCCACCGACGGCTTCAGCGGCGCAGAGATCGAGCAGGTGGTGGTCGAGTCGCTGTTCGATGTCTTCAGCAGCGATGGGACGCTCACCACCGACGTCCTCCGCCACTCGATCGCCGAGACCGTGCCACTCTCCAAGACGATGAGCGAGGAGCTCGTGCGCCTGCGCAACTGGGCAACCGGCCGCTCGCGGCTGGCGACCGGATCGCGGACCGCGGCCGGCGACGGCTCGCGGCGGAAAATCGAACTCTGACCGTTTCCCTTCACGGAGTCCCCTCCCATGAGCACCGTGCTGATCGTCGCCCCGGTGGTGATCGCCAACTGGTCGGTCATTTCCGCCGCGGTGGCGGCGGGGGTCGCCGCCGCCGGGTTCACGACCGTGGCCCATACCGCCGCCCGCGTCGGCCAGGAACTCCAGGGGGAGCGGGGGCTGACCCGCGAGGAGATCGACATCCCCGACAGCGAGATCCTCGAGGGGGCCGCGGCGACCGGCGAGACGGTGGTGGCGGAGAAGGATGGCGTGCGGGCGCTGTTCAGCCGCGACGCCCGCGGCGCCCTGAAAGTCTGCATGGAGGGGACAGGGGTGTCGAAGTCGGAGCTGCGCCGGCTCGGCGAGGAGCTGATCGGCCGCGTCACGCAGCAGTATGTCTATCACCGCCTCGTGACCGAACTGGCGGCCCGCAACGTCAACATCATCGACGAGGAAGTGACGGCGGATCAGGCGGTCAAGATCCGTGTCCGTTCCTGGTGACCGAATCCCGAACACTTCCGGAGGAGACGAGCATGGCGAGCGAGGAGATCGAGATCGAGATTGGTGCCGACGGCCGCGTGACCGTCCGCACGAAGGGGATCAAGGGGGAGGCGTGCAAGGACTACGCCGCCGCGGTGGCGCAGATCATCGGCCGGATCGAGGCGAGCGAGCCGACGGCCGAGCTCTACGAGACGCCCGACGTCATCCGCCGCGTCGTCGACATCCACAACCGCCGCTGATCCGTATCCCTGCCCCGCATCCGTCGGTGACGAGCCCCCATGCAGTGCTTCAGTTGCGGCTTCAACGCGATGCCCGGCAGCACTTCCTGCGGCCGCTGCGGCGCGAATCTGTCGCTTGCCAAGGCGCCGATCCCGGTCACGCCGCCAAGGGCGGGCGCGGTCGCGAAGCGGATCCTGCCGGGATGGTGGGCGCTCAACCGCCGCATGGCACCGCTCCTCCTCCGGATCGGGATCGGTGAGGCGGCGCTGCCGGCCCTCGCCGTGCCGCTGGAGGTGGTCGTCCGCCCGTTGATCGCCATGGTCCAGCGGCCGGTGAGTCTGCTCCCCGGCGTGCCGTTCATTGTCGCCGGGCACCGTGCACCGGGATGGCTGCTGTTGGCGGTGTGGATCGCGGTGATGCTGTTGGCCCTTATGCTCCACGGGCTCCCGGTGATCTTCCTGCTCCTCGTCGGGGGGGCGATCGCCCTCCACGCCGCGTCGGCCCTCCAGGCCACCGGGCTTGCCTATCGCAGCGTCGGCGCCAGGCTCGCCGGCATCGTCACCTGCGCGGTCATGCTCCTCGGGCTCTTCTATCTGCCGCTCGGGTGGGGCACGATGCGGATCGTCGGGGGGGGCTGGTGGGTCGTGCCGGTGCGCGTCCCCGCCAGCTTCCCGCCGTTTGCTGAAGGGGACATCATCTGGCTCGATCGCTCGGCCAAGCCCAATCTAGGCGACGTGGTCGTCACCTTCCGGCCGCAGACGCTCCGCCGCGTCCGGGCGCTCGCGGGTCAGGAGGTGGCGATGATCGATGGGGTGCTCCTCGTCGACGACGTCCCTTCCCCCTGGCAATCGGCGCTCCGGCCGCTCGCGGAGGGGGTCCGGTTCACGGTTCCGGATGGTCGCTGCTTCGTGCTCCTCCCGGAGTCATATCCTCCGGGTGGAACGCCCCCGGCCCCAACACCGCAGCCGACGGGCGGCTGGCCGTATAACCGGCAACCGATGTGGACGGTGGTTGTCGGGGAGCGTGAAATCCGCGACGCGGGAGGCAACTGGCTGCCATCCCTCGGCTCGATCGAAGGACGGATCGTCGGCAGGAGTTATCCTTTGTCCCGCTTCGGTCGCATCGAGTGACCGGCCGTTCGGTCGAGGAGGTGTGCCATCGCCCGGTTCGACAAACTCGAATTGCCCGAGGATGAGGATCCGCAGCCGCGGCGCGCTGCTGCGGCCGCCACGGCGCCCGCGGAGAAGGATGCCGCCCATTGGCTCCGCCTCGCCGACGAGCAGCGCCGGGCCGGCAGCCATGAATCGGCGCTACGATTCTATTCGCGGAGCCTCGAGGTCGACCGCACCGCCGTGACCGGGTGGCTCGGGCAGGTGCAGATGCTCGTGCAGCTCGGCGAGTATCCTCAGGCCGATGTGTGGGCGAAGAAGGCCCTCGAGATCTTCCCGCAGCACGCCGAAATCCTCTCGGCGGGGGGCCAGGCGAAGTGCCGGATGGGGGCGCTCCCGGAGGCGCTCGTGATGTCGGACGGAGCGCTGGCCCGTCCCGGTGAATCGGCCTACCGCTGGCTCGTCCGCGGGGAGATCATCCTCGCCCAACGGGAGCGTGGCGACGATCACTGCTTCGACAAGGCCCTGATCCTCGACCGCGATTGGCTCGTGCCCCTCGAAGCGGCCACCGCCTGCCTGTTTCACAACGCCCCGGCCAAGGCCCTCAAGCGCGCCCAGGAAGCGGTCGAGCGGGGCCCGACGTCGCCGCGCTGCTGGTTCGTCCAGGGGGAATGCCAGCAGAGGCTGGGAATGGATTCGGCCGCCCTGAAAAGTTTTTCCCGCGTTCTCGAACTCTCGCCGCAGCACCTCGAGGCCCGCGGCCGTGTCACCGCGGGGGGAGGCGGCGGAATGTGGCGCCGGCTCGGCAGGCTGTTTGGTGGACGATGATTCCCTGCCGGTCGCGAAGGCTCCGGGAGCAACGCCGATGCACTGGTCGCTTGAAAAGATTCTCCGCGGTGGCCGGTCGATGACGGCCACCGACATCCATCTCTCGCAGGGGGTGGCGCCGATTCTGCGGATCAACGGCGACCTCAAGCCGGCCCAGGGCCCGCCCCTCGCCAAGGAGGATCTCCAGGCGATCTACGACGATCTCCTCGAGGCGAAGCAGAAGGAGGCCTTCGCCCGCGACTGGCAGCTGCGTTTCTCCCGGACGGTGGCGGGGATCGGTCGATTCCGCGTCAG
>CANGIH010000324.1 GCA_947453875.1 Planctomycetaceae bacterium
CGCAAAAACCCCCTCGGGAAGTTCGAGAACCCAGGCGGAACGCCGGCAGGGAAGCCCGACGATGGCGGGGGGGGGGATGTCGAGGATGCCGTCGGCAGGCAGACCTTCGACGAGTTCGCCATGGTAGACGGCGACGATCGAACGTGGCCATCCGACGTCGAGCAGCCGCACCTCCCAGGCATTCTCAGCGATCGTGGCCCGGGCCGGCACGGCGTCGTTGGCGACACGCCCGTCGATGAACACGTCGAACAGTCGCATCCCGCCCGGCAACTGGATGCGGATCAACGGCTCTGCCGCCACCAGGTCGAACCGTGACACGCCCCACGCCCGGCCACGCGAATCGATGGCCAGCCGCGTCTCGGCAAATTCGACGCGTGGCCCTTCGGTTGGAGGGGCACTGGCCGCACTGTTTTGGTCGCTCGTTCCCTCTCCAACGGTGGTCGATGCCTCGGCCGCCGGCGTCCCCTCCGCCCCCCCCCCTTCGTCAGGCAAATCGACGAGCCGATAGGCGGGGACCTCGGCGTCCGCGGCCACGTCGATCGATCCGGTGGAAGTGGCCACCGGCCCCTTCTCCCCGCCCGGGAGATCGGCAACAACGATCGCGGCCCGGCCGGGCGTGGTCTTCCAGGTCACCGTCAGCGCCCCCCCCGCCTCGAGCGCCGCCCGGACCAGCGGCAACCGCCCTTCGGAGGGAGGCGGGCCGGCAAATCGGGCAACAACCTCGAGCGTGAAGATCCCCGTGTGCGGTCGCTGCACCACGGCGACAACCCGCCCCAACCCCTCCCGTCTGTAACGCACATCGACCTGCCCCATATCGGGTGCCGGCAGGCTGGCTGCCCGCTCCTCGCGGAGGGTGAGGCGATCCACCTCGCACCCCTGCGGGACGTCGATCGGGATCAGGACGAGCGGATTGACGGCCGCGTCAATGCGGGCCTGGAGTCGCATTCGCATATGGTCATGGGCGAACTCCAGATCCATCCGCTGACTCCCCCGGGGGGCCTGCCGACGACGTTCGACCAGGATCCGTGCGGTGCTGGCGGCAGCGGTGGTCCCTGCCACGGTCAAGGCAGGGCCCTTCGCCACAGGTTCGACATCGACAGCACGCCCCACCCGGCCGGTCTCGGTCCGCCACGCATGGCTGACAACCGCCTCTGGCCCCCGTGGGGACACGGGGATGGCATCCTCGGGGATCGACGGCTTCACGACGAGTTCCGCCGCCGGCACGAGTATCGTCGTGCGGGTGTCGGCCACCGTCGACTCGAGCCACGCCTCAGGAAGCTCAAAGCTCCCCACCGGATCGACCAGCGGCATCACGAAGCCCACTGAGAGGGAGAGTGGCCCGCGTCGCGGAGAAACCGGCTCCACTAGGAACCTCCCCCCCCCGAGCGCCGTGCTGACGAGTGCGGGATCGGCAACGACGATGCCTCCGAGACGCGGCGCGGCGCGCACGACGACCCCTCGCACCACCTGGTCTCCGGGGTCGACCATGTACGACGCAGCAAGACGGCAATTCCCATCCTCCCACGTGACCTCGTTGCGGCTCTCGACGACGGGGAGCGCATCGACGATCCGCGTCCGTCCATCGCCCGCCCAAGCCAGACGCACGCGAGGGGAACGGCTGACGTCGAAAACGGCGCCGTCGGGCCCGTCGTGGTCGGCTCTCACTGAGCGCCCAGGTCTCCCTTCTCCATCGAACGAATCGACCTGCAACAGCGTCGCCGATCCCCGGATGGCGGCCAACGGTCCCTCGACCACGATCTGGGCGCGCGGGGCGATCGGCAGGGCGATCGACGCCATCTCCAATTCACCCGCGCGCGTCGGCCGGACCACCAACCCGAGATCGATCCGGTGACGACCAGGGGTGGAGAAACCGACGCGGAGGAGATGGTCATCGCTGTCGGCGGTGGGGCGGACGGGCAGGTCATCGATCCGTGGCGGCCTCGCTTCCCAGATCGCGTTGCCATCCTGCCTGAGCGTGAGGAGGCCGCCTGCGTCGGCATCGACGTCGAGCACAAGGGCCCATGGGGCGGCAGCACCAGGACGGGCGATGACCCGGCAGGAGAGGATGCGCACATGGGCCGCGGCGTTGCCTGCCGCTGCCGCCGACAGGGCACGGAACAGCGGTTCGGGCACGAGGGCGGTCTGTCGACCCTCGTCGGGCCGCGCGCCCCCCGCCGCACGCATCCCCGGCACGATGAACACGGGCAACGAATCGGCCACCGCTGGCGGATCGACGGGAATCTTTCCGGAGGCCTCCGACTGCCGCGCCGAGACCGAGGCTGGCTGCAGGCAGATGATCGCCACCACCACCGCAAGCGTCGCAGTGCGTCGCCACTGTCCCAGCACCCAGCGGACGATCGCGGCACCGATCAACCCGCTCAAGCCGGCACGGGCCAACCCGTCGAGTGGCAATGGCAACCACAGCGCCGCCACCGCGAGCACGACCCCGACGATCAGACGGGCCACACGGCGGCGCACCGCCACGCCGATCGCAAGCCAAAAGAGGAAGACCGCAAGCGCTGCCCCCCACAACCACCGTGAATGCACGAGAAGGACGTCCGTTGCCTGGCCGCGTCGGAAGAGGGGCATGAACGATCGCTCGCGGAATCCGGCATCGATCGTGCCACGACGGGATCGCGCCGAGGCCGTGTCCGGGCCGGCGATGGCGCGATGGCGCACGGTGACCGGTAGCAGCCTCTCCAACCATCCAGGCCGGGCAGCACCGATATCCTGCAAGCCCGCCGGGACGGCCGCGATATCGACGCCGCCGGCAAGAAGCACCTGCCAGGTGCGCTCAAGGACCGGCATGTCGATCCCCGTGGCGGAAAGATCGACCCGCCACAGTCCGTTCCCGGTCGGCAATTCCACCTCCGATCGGACCACAAGACGGACAAATCGCTTGTCGTTCGGTAGATCGACGATCAACGCCCCGGTGACGACGTCGGGCGATACCGACACCGGCATGCCGTCGATCGCGACCCCCCGCGGCACGACCGTCACCGGCGGGGTGAGGGCGACCGACGTCCGTCCGTGGTTCTCGATGTCGAACCGCGTCTCGTACTCGGTCACGCCGGTGGGATGGCACCAGCAGGTCGTCTCCTCGTTCCACACCCACGCCCGCGCGTCCTCGTCGCGGTCACGGCCACCGGGCACGATCTCGGCGGCCGGCGCCACGGCCGGGCCAGCACCGATCGCGGGAGTGAACGCGAATTCGGCAAGCGTCCCCTTGGGCAGATCGTCATCTCCCGGGCGGGACAGGGGGGGAAGTTCCTCAAGACGCCTGTTCACCACCAACGGTCGGCGCCGGCCGGCATTGACGACCACCACCTCCCCGGTCTGTCGCGCGCTCCCCTCCACCCAGGCCAGCGGCACGGCAACCGCCCCGGTGAACGGCAGCACGCGCGCCGCGCGGATGTTCACCTCGTCGCGGAGCGGCGGCTGGAATTCGACAAGCCACGATTCCCCACCGGCGCCCGGCACGGCGTGATCGGCGCGCGAATCGATACGGCGAACCGCCAGATCCGATCCTGCCGGGGGCAGGAGCGACCACTCGAGGAGTTCGTCGGTGGGCTCCGAGAAACGAATGACGACCGCATCGAGTGCGGCGCCCTCGGGGCGGCACGCGAAGGTGAACGATTCGCTGAGACGGTCATCGCGAACAGTGAGCCGGATGCGTGTATCCGCTTCCACGGGAGGGCGACGATCAAGCAGGCTGGCGGTCGCCGTCGCGGTCGGCCCATCGATGGGAATCCAGGCCCGGATAGGCGTCTCTCCCACCAACGCCGCCAACCGTTCCGGCAACGTGGCGGGGGGGGCCGACGGGCGATCGAGTTCGATCGTTGTCTCGGCCGACGACGAGAG
>CANGIH010000325.1 GCA_947453875.1 Planctomycetaceae bacterium
GGACTTAGGATCCAGTGCCGCAAGGCGTGCGGGTTCGACTCCCGCCTCTCGCATCCCAGACACCTTGTGGCTCAACTTGTGGCTCAACGCAGTGGATTGCCCGGCTGCGTGGTCACACCCCGCAGCGGATTGGACGGGTTGTCCGGAACCGCGGCGCGGCGACCGGCGGGACGCCACTGCGCACTGCTGCCGACGGAACGCGGAACGTCGCCGCTTGCCCGCTCTGCCGACGTCAGCGGGCCGCTCGTCCTGACCACGTCGCTCCCCCGCCCGTAGGGCGCTGAAGGAGTGGCCATCGGGGTGCCGAAGCGGCCAGATTCGGCAGGGAGTCGGCTCAGCCCCGGCCCCTCGGCGGCAGGCTCCACCTCATCGTCTTTCGTCCCGTTCATATCCCCAGCGGCCGGCTTGTTGTCCATCTCCAGGGTTTCGTCGTCCGTTGTTGAGGCGGGCAACTCGTCGCTGCCTGCAGCGGCGTCTGGCATCGCTTCGGCCCCGGTGTCTTCCATGTCGTCGTCGGCACTGCCTTCCCCTGCTTCGTCGAGGTCTTCTGCCGAGTCCTCGATTTCCTCGAGGCTGCGCGGCCCCTCATCATCCATCCCCGGCACCTCCGATCGGGAGGGGCCAACCGGCGTCGAGGAAGGATCGAAATGGGCGACCTGCTTCACCCCCTGGCCGGGCCATGAGCGCCACCGAGTGGCGTAGTACCCGAACTGTTCAGGCCGAACCGGACAGTGGGCAGGGCAGCCTCCGGAGTCACAACGACCGTTGCAGTGGAGGCCGAGCCGCCCCCCCGCGGCGCGGCAGTGGCCACAGCCGCGCCGGCCGCAGTGCCCACAGTCAGCCGTCGCCGCCATGCCCCCGGCTAAAACCACTCCGCCGTCGGCCCCCCCTTCTGCGGAAGCGGGGAGCACCGTTTCCCGACGTTGTACCGCTGGTGCTGCCGTGGCCGGCGCAGCCTTGAGTGGATTCGAAGGCCGTCGCGCCATCGCTGTCGATCGCGGCTTGGATGCCTCCATCGCAGAACCAGCGGCGATCGGTTGCCGAGTGGTCGACCGGGCTGCCGAGGGCGATTGGGCGGGAGCCGGCGGGGCAGCAGCCATGACCAGCAGCGCCACGACACCGATGGCCCTTCGATGCGTCCGAAATCGGTCGCACATGGCCCCGAGTGGAAAATGAGTGGGCATGGGGATGTCTCGCGAGGTTGACCCGGGTCTGCCGGAACCGGGGGGCCACGACCCAAATTCTCTGACCGATTTCTCCGGCTTCTTGGGGATAATCGTCCTCATCGGCACCAACTCTTTGATCCGACTTGTCGGATTTCATCGCCACGGGTCGTGGCATTGCTTTTGCTAGCACTGCAGAAGGCGGTAGCATGAGGCTTGGCCTGCCGGCGTCTGATGCTCTCCGCTTGGGGGCCGCGCCCCAGCCATCCGATCGCCCGTCCGTCCGCCCGCAGATGGGCGACCTACACGCCGAACGGCCCCCTCTGACTGGGGGTCTCTTCATACGCGGACACGCTCCACACCATGCGCCAGGTCAATCTCCGACTGCTGATCATTCTCGCCCTGCTGGTTTTCGGCGGCGGCGGCGGCATCTACGTCCTCCATCGATTCCAGGTCTATCGCAATGCGGACAGCCTCGCGACGCTCGCGCGCGAACGTCTCGAGGAAGGGCGGGCGGACGAGGCGATCGGGCTGTTCACCCGCTATGTCGCCCTGCGCCCAGACGATGCTCAAGCCCAGGCAGACTATGCCACCCTGCTGCTCAAGCAAACGCTGACTGGCCCGATGAACCGGGGACGGATGTCCGCCGCATACAACGCACTGGAGTCGGCGGTCCGGAAAAACCCGGAGGATGACGAACTTCGTGAAAAACTCGCGTCATTCCTCCTCCGCTCCCGCAACTTCACCGATGCCAGGCAGCACTACGGCACCATCCGCGAAAACCGCCTCCGCAAGGGGGAATCGGTGAGCAGTCCCGGAGTGGCAAAGGCCGCCGCCGGTGCGGCGGCCGAGGGTGGGGGGGGGAGTGAAAACGCCGAGCCCGAGCGCACCGCCGATTCCATCATCGACCTCCGCTATGCCGTCGCCTGTGGTGGCATGGGCCGGTACGACGAGGCGGCCGCCGTCGCCTCCAAGCTCATCGGCTTCGACCTGGGCACCAAGGCTTTTGACCCGGGCTGGGAACCGATTCCGGATTGCACCGACGCCTACCTTCTCATCGCTGAGATCATGGAACGGCGCTACAACGACCAAGACACCTCGGCACGGGTGATGCGACGACTCCCCGAAGCCTATCCCCGGGATCACCGCGGCTGGCTTGCCATGGCTCGCTGGAGCTACTTCCACAACGACCTCACGGCGGCGGGCATCGAGATCGCCAAGGCCTCCGAACTGGCACCAGATTCCCCTGAGGTGCTATTCACCGACTTCGAGATCGCCATGCGATCGAAGAATTACGCCCGCGCGGAGCGGGTGATCAACGACGGAATGGAGGCTTTCGCCACCGACGCGCGTGTGATCATGGGCCGCGCCGACCTCGCGCTCACCAAGGGCGATTCGCAACAGGCTCTCGAATTGCTCACGAAGGGAACGGAGGCGATCCCTGACAATCCCCTCCTCCTGGAGCGGCTGATCGACGTCCTCTTCAACATGGATCGCGGCAGCGAGGTCGAGCCGCACCTGGAGGTGCTCCGCGAAATGCAGGGTGATGACGAGCCCTCCGTGATGTGGGGCCAGGCCCGCCTGCTCATGAGCAAGGGACAGTGGCATCAGTCGCTCGAATTGCTCAAGCAACTCCGCCCAAACGTGGCCCAGTCCGAGGCACTGACGCACAACGTCGACCTGGCCCTCGCGATCTGCCATCAGAATCTCGGGCAATCCGACGAACTCCTCGAGGCGAGCCAGCGGGTGCTCTCCGATGACCCGAATTCCTATCAGGCCCGGGTCGCGCTGGCGACTGCCCACTCCCAGGCTGGAAGGATCGAAGAGGCCCTGGCCGAATTCGAGTCACTCGCCACGGCACAGCGCCCCGAGGAGCTCCCTTCCAAGCAACTCATCTGGGCACCACTGCTCGACCTCCGCATCAAGCATCAACTCCGACTTCCCGCCTCTTCCCGCGATTGGTCCGGAGTCGACCAACTGATCGATCTCCTCGCGCAATCTCCGGCAATCACGGACGGCCAACTGGCCTCCGTCAAGTCGAACGTCCTCTTGCGGAAAGGCGAGCTCCCTGCCGCGATCGAAGTCGCTTCCAAGGCTGTTGAGGCCTCGCCGGGCGACGCGATGCTCGTGTCCCAACTGGTCACGCTTTTTCTCGCCAACAATCAGGCCGACAAGGGACGCGAGGTGCTCGACAAGTCGTCCGCCGAGGTCCGACGCGATGTGCGGGTTCTGTCGGCCGAGGCGCGTGTCGCGGCCGCCGAGGAGGATGAAAAAGGGGGCGATGGCTTGGCGGCAGTGGAGAAGGCCGTCGAGTCCATCCCGACCAAGGATGCCGTGTCCGTACTGCTCACCTTGATGAGCATCCGCATGCGACAGGGGCGGATCGACGAAGCGGAAAGGCTCTCCGGTGCGATCCTCAAACGCGAACCGGGTGAACTGCGGACCCATTCGGCACTCCTCGACCTCGCGGTTGAACAAAAGGATGTGGACAAGCTGTCGGCGTATGCCGAGCAGATCGGCGACGTGGTCGGGCGTGCCTCCCCCCAGGCCCGGGTCGCCCAGTCAATGGTGCTGATCCTCAAAGCCCGCCTCAACAGGGAGCGTCAGACCGGAGAGGACTCCGTCCCCCAGCCACTCACGCCGGAGGATCGACTCAGCCTCGATGATGCCCGCAGCCTGCTCC
>CANGIH010000326.1 GCA_947453875.1 Planctomycetaceae bacterium
CAACGCCAGAAGGATTCCCGGGCCGAAGAGGGGGAAGCCTCCGATGCTGGTCGGAATATGGAGGAGGGTGGAGTGCACGTCGGCGTGGCCGGTTGGGAATGGATCGAGGCGATCGGGCCGGATCGACATCGGGGGCGCTGCCCCCCTCCGAGCAGACGAAATGGAGCCGTTCAGCCCCGCGGCGGCAATGGCAGGTTGTCGATGAGTCGCGTCGAGCCAAGGCGACCGGCGACGAGTGCCACCGCGGCGCTGCCGGGATGCGGCGCAAGCAGCGAGAGCGGATCGACCACGACGGCGTAGTCGACGGGAATGTCACGGGCCTCGAGTGCCGTACGGATCATCCCCTCCACGGCGGCCACGTCCTCGCCCGCCTCCCAGGCCCGCGCCGCGGCCCGCAGTCCTTCGTGGAGGGCGGTGGCGCGGCGGCGCTCGTCGGCGGAGAGGTAGGCGTTGCGCGAACTGAGCGCCAGGCCGTCCGGCTCGCGGATGGTGGGGCAGACTTCGATCGTGATCGGGATCGCGAGATCCTGGACCATCCTCCGCACCACCACCGACTGCTGCCAATCCTTGGCCCCGAAGTAAGCGATGTCGGCCGGGACGACGTTGAACAGCCAACAGACAACGGTGGCCACGCCGGCGAAGTGGCCGGGGCGTACCGCCCCCTCGAAGTCGGCCGCCGGCGCGCCGACGACGACATTCGTGGCATGGCCGGGTGGATAGGTGGCCTGCGCTTCGGGCACGAACACCCACCGCGCTCCACAACTGCCGACCAGGTCGCGATCGGCGTCGAGCGTGCGCGGATAGCGTGAGTAGTCCTCGCTGGGGCCGAACTGCTTGGGGTTCACGAAGATACTCACCACGACATCGTCACATTCCGCCGCGGCGCGGGAAACCAGGCTCCCGTGTCCGCGGTGGAGCGCGCCCATCGTCGGAACGAAGCCGACGCGTCGTCCCTGGCGTCTGGCAGCGAGGATCGTCTCGCGCATCCGCACCGGGTCGGTCTCGATAATCGGTGGGGCGGAGGGGTTGCCGCGACTCATGCCACTGCCTCCACCGCCGCGATCGCCTCGTCGACCGCGCGGGCGAGGTCGTCGGCATCGACCACGATGACCGAGAGGGGCCGGCTCGAGGCCGTCGATCGATGGCGGCAACGGAGCGCAGTCATGAGCCTGCCCTGGAGCCGGGAGAGGGCGGCCTCGAAGTCGCCGCTCCGGCCGGCGGTGCCGAGTTCTGCATACAGATTGCTCGAGTGCTCGTGGCTGGCCCGGAAGGCGACACGCTCCGCAAGCGCCGCAGGGGAGGCGCGGAGAAAGATGGCGACATGAGGCAAAACGGTTTCGGCCGTCGTCAGGGCGTGTTCCGCGGCCAGCCGGGCTGATTCGGTTGGCGTCAGGCAATCCTCGGCGGCCGTGGGGAATGTTCCCAGCCAGTAATCGGCGACGGTGCCGTGCGGGTCATCGGGCCAGGAGTCCGATCGGAGCGGTTTGGCACACGCCTGCAGCGCGGCCGACCAGTCCGTGGCGGTGCCACGCCCCGGTCGCCAGGGGAGCGGGGCCGGAGAGTGGACGAGTCGGGCGAGCGTGGCATCCGCGATGGCGCCTGCCACCTCGGCGGCACCGCAGCCCGGCACGCCGACGACGGCCACATGGAGATGCGCCTGCGAGATGTTGTCGAGCAGGTCGCGGAGGGTGCAGCCAGCGAGCGGATGGGGAAGGTCGGGGGCGATCTCGACGGCCGGCTCGAGGACGAATCGGCGCGTCGTCATCCGTGGGTGGGGTACCGTCAGCGCTGCGCCATCGACGACCTCGTCATCGATCACCAGTTCGTCGTAGAGCAGGAGGTCGAGGTCGACCGTGCGTGGTCCCCATCGCTCGCTGCGGTCGCGGTGGAGCGTGTTCTCGACGGCAGCCAGGGTCCCGAGCAGTTCGTGGGGGCCGAGTTCCGTCTCGACCAGGCAGGCGCCGTTGAGGAACGGGGCCTGATCGGGAGGCCCCCCCACCGGTCGAGTCTCGCGATGGCGACTGACCGCCGACATCGTGATTCCCGGCATCACCCCGAGAAGCTCGATCGCCCGATCGAGTTGTTCCCGGCGTGCGCCCTGATTCGAGCCGCATCCGATCAGGCACCGGGCCATGTTGCACTCCCTGCAGGTCTCGTCCCGACGCCGCCTTTGGAGATGATTGTTCTCCGCGACTCGGTCCGCGGGCAAGCGCGTCCGACGGGTGGCACCGGCGAAGCCTGGCATGTCGGCCGGGAAAGCGGACCGAGGAAACGATCGGGCGCTGACGACACCACCGGCAGCCGCCCTCCACCGGCACCACCCCGGGGGGCCTGACAACAGGCAGGAAAACCCCCGCGGGGGAAGGGATGACCGGGGAATGAGGGGGGGACATCCAGGCCACGACCAAGGTCGTCGACATTCGCTCCCTCGTGTCGTCGCCCCCCAAATATTCCCGGTCGATCCAACCCGTGATCCGAGTCACCCGAACCGCTTGCAGGGCGATCAGCGGCATCCGCCAGCTCGTCTCTGCAGCAGCTCGAGCCGCCGCTCCTTCGGCCAGACGACCGCGACACGTGGAGATCGAATCCTTCCGACCTTCACACGCATCGCGGACAATCCGCGGACCACAATGAATCCTCTTCGCGACAAATCGGACTGAACCGTTTGGTCGCGTCGCGTCACCGCTTCTGCGCCATTCTGTGGCGGTCGCCGATGTTGTCAAGCAGGAGGCGTTGCAGCCGCGCAACGGGCGAAAAAAAATCGCAGTCATCTCCATGGATCGCCGGCAAAGTGCCGCAACGGCAGTTGACAGCAGCGCCAGCATCGGGGCGTGGTCATGATCCCGGTGCCGAAGGGCTTGCCAGCAAAGGAGGCAAGCGACACAACACTCGTGCGCCTGCGCGGCCGTGCTCCGTGCGGAGGCGATGTCGCGACGATAACCCCGGGACCGTGTGCCATGGCACCACTCGATGACGAAGATCTCCCCGGTGGGCGAGATGCCGTCGGCGCCGATCGGTTCGATGCCGAACTCGACGAGCTCCTCCGCGACGTCACCAGCGTTGAGCCGGGGCCGGCGGAGAGGGATGCGGATGACGTCGCCGATCATGCGGCGACGGACGAGAGCTACTTGACGCTCTCGCGGATGCCGCTGACCAGTCTCGTCTTCACGCTGCCGCTGGTGCTCGCCTACGAGGGGGGCGTGCTCTTCATGGGGCGTGGATCGCCCCGCAACGGTGCCGATGTCTGGCTGCGGCATCTGCTCGATGCGATGGGTTTTGGGTCCTATTTCCTCCTTCCGGCGCTCACCGTGCTCGGGTTGCTCGCCTGGCAGCATGTGGAATACGACCGCTGGCGTTTCAATCCGCTGGTCCTTGTCGGCATGGCGGCGGAATGCCTCCTCCTGGCCGTGGTGCTGGTTGGGATCGCCCGATTGCAAAACAGGCTCTGGCCCCTGGCATTCGATCCCGGCGTCGAGGGCTTCTTCGCCCGGCTTGTCGGATTCTGCGGTGCCGGACTCTACGAGGAGGTGTTGTTCCGGTTGCTCCTGCTGCCGGCCGTGGCGTGGGGATTCAATCGGGCCGGCGCGACGGGGGCGGCTGCCGTCGGCTGGTCGGCGGTCGTCACGAGCCTGCTGTTCAGCGTGGCACACTACGTCGGCCCGCTCGGCGACACCTTCCAGTTCTACAGCTTCACTTTCCGGGCGGTGGCGGGCCTGTTCTTCGCCCTGCTGTTCATCGTTCGCGGGTTCGGGATCGCTGCCGGCACCCACGCCGCGTACGACATGCTTGTCGGCCTGCTGTGACCCCCACGGCGAGGAAGGGGGGGCGAATCAGCGGTGATAC
>CANGIH010000327.1 GCA_947453875.1 Planctomycetaceae bacterium
CTCGCTGGCACGCCCGGTGTGCCAGCGACCATGCAGGGGGCCTGCGACTGGGCACGCGGCACGCTGCCGGTGCTCCGTGCGACGCTCCAGGCAAATGCCGCGGAGGTGATGGCGGCCTCCGGCAATCCGCAGGGGGCCATGGCCCGACTGGCCGAGATCGATTCTCGATTGCTCCGCGGCGACGCCGGCCGTGGAAGGTGCGGCGCGGTGGTGGCCCACGCCGCGGCGCTGGCTGCCTACGCGGCAGGCGACGCGACCAGCGGCGATGCCGATCTCGAGCGGGCGCTCGTCCTCGGCCGTGCGCGTTCGCCGCGCGTGTACCAGACTGGACGATTGATGGAGCTTGTGATGGCGGGGGCGACGACGATCTCCGATCGTCAGGCGGATGTCCTGTTTGCCAGGCTTCTCGGTGATCCTCCGCCACATGAATTCGTTGCCGACCCGATCCTGGCGCTCGCCGCCGCGACGGCCCCCCGCCACGAAGCCAGAGAAACCTGGGAACTGGTGGCGTCACGTCGCGGCACCGACGCGGCCCTGGCCGCGGCAGAATCGGCGGTCCGCGCCCGCTGGCTCGAGACCCAGCCCACGGGGGGAAGGCGTGTCGGCATCGAACGCCTCCTCGGTGGCGATCCGGCACGCCTGTCCCGCGACGCGGGCACCGCGCGGACGGCCCTTCTCAAGCGTCATCCCGATATTGCCCGACTGCTCGATGAGGATGGGCGGTTGCGAACCGGCCTGACCGCCGCCCTGCTTGCGTCGGCGGCGCGGAAGGCGGGGGGGGAAGAGGACGACGATCGCCGTCAACAGGCGCCCCCTGGGGAACCACGTGACTGGGAGGCCTTTGCCGCGGTGTCGGCGCGGAGGGGGGCGGCGATCGATCTGCTGGCGGCCGGCCGTGAGTCCGTGTCGATCGAGTTTCCACCACTCCTCTCCCCGGCCGAGGTCCGTGCCAGACTCGCCCCGGGGGAGTTGTTGCTCTCGTTCCGCTGGAATGCCGCCGGGCTGTGGGGCACGCTCGAGGCTCGGGATCGGGTCGCCACATGGCAGATTCGGCAGCCTGCGGCGCTGGCCCGGGAACTCGTCCACCTTGCCAAGGCCCTCTGCCTGTTCGATCCGCATATGCCGGTTCCGACCGACCGGATCATCGCCTCCGATTGGCGGGCCTCGGCAGCCACCGTCGAGCGGCTTCTCTTCGAACAATCGAAGGTGAGCCTTGCCGAGGGGATCACCGAGTTGGCGATCGTGCCGGACGGCATGCTGTGGTATCTCCCATTCGAGATTCTTCCCGTCGGCTCTGCTGACAGGATCGCGGCGGATGGCAGCGACGATGCGGGGGAGGCACCGTTGCTCCGCGACACCTGCCGGATCAGGTACGCGCCGACCCGCACGCTCGCCGTGAGTGGGGCCCCCATCGCTCCGATCGAGGCGCCTGCAAGCCGGGGCCCGGTAGGGATCCATGCCGGTCGGCCGGTACGGGGGGAGAAACCCGAACTCCTCGCCGAGGCGCTTGTCCGTCTGGCCGCGTCGATCGATCGTGCAGTTCCGCTCCCGGCATTGCCCCATCAGAGCCACGGTGTCGTCGTCTCGCCCGCACTGCCTGCTGCAATCTGCGAGGCACTGGTGGTGCTTGACGAGGTCAACGTCGCCGGAGAGGGGCCGGTGGGCCTGCGAGGCCTCTTCGGCCGGCCCCCGGAACGGGGGGCAAAGGGGGGAATGACCTTCAACGACTGGCTGGCATCCCCCCACAAGCGGCCCGGGCGGATCATCGTTCCCGGGATGCAGTCTGCGATGGCGTCCGGCTTGACCAAGCCGGTGGCACGGCCGGGGGATGAACTGTTCGTGGCCGCGACCGATCTCCTGGCTGCCGGCGCACGGACGGCGCTGATGACGCGGTGGCGCGTCGGGGGAAAATCGACAACCGACCTCGTCGGCGAATTCCTCCGCGACACCGATGATCCCTCGGTCGGGCCGGCCGCGGCATGGCGTCGGGCGGTCGATGTGGTTGTCGCTGAGGAACCGGATCCGTCCCATGAGGGAAAGATCAGGGTGGCGGGGCAGAACGTGCTTCCCGACATGCGTCATCCCCTCTTCTGGTCGGGCTACATGCTCGTCGATGGCGGCACCAACCCGCCTCCGGAGCTGCCGCCGCCCGCCGGCGGGAAGCCGAAGCAGAGGGAAGGCGAGCCGGCGAGAAAGCGGGGGGCGAGGTGAATGGCTCGCCGTTGGTGGTCTGGCTCGGGACCACGATGATCCTCGACCGGAGCGAGGCTGAAGGGTTCGGCCTGCTTGCCCTCACGACCTTCGTCGCCTCCGCAATCAATTCGGTGGCGGGAGGTGGCACGATCCTCACCTTTCCGGTGCTGGCGGCCCTTCTTCCCGACGGTCCGGCCCGGCTCGTGACAGCCAATGCCACCAGCACGATCGGTCTTTGGCCCGGTTCGGTGGCTGCGGCATGGGGGTACCGTAGCCAGCGGGACGGCATGCCGCCCTGGACCGGTTGGCTGCTGCCGGCGAGCATCGTCGGCGCCTGTCTCGGTTCCCTGCTTGTCCTCGCGCTTCCGCCGCAGTGGTTTTCCAGGGCCGTCCCCTGGTTGATCCTCGCTGCGGCACTGCTTTTCGCGCTCCAGCCGCGACTGTCGGCCGTCGTCCGTTCACCAGCCGCCATCGAGAATGTTTCCGGCGCCCGGGCCCATCCCGATGGACGTCCATCCGCAGCGATGCTCGCCGCCGCGTGGGTGCTCCAATTCCTCGTGGCGGTCTACGGAGGGTATTTCGGCGCCGGGATCGGCATTCTCATGCTCGCGGTCCTGGGATGCCTCGATCTCGGCGACATCCACAAGCTCAACAGCGTGAAGAATGTCCTGGCGATGGCGGTGAACGGAACGACGGCGCTGATGTTCGCAGCCGCGGCGGCTCTGCCTGCAGGCGCCGTGCTCGGCCCCTGGGGGGGAACGATCGGCCCGGGAGTGGTATCGTGGTGGCACGCCGGCGTAATGGCCATCGCGTCGGTCCTCGGGGGGCTGTTCGGCGCCACGATCGCCCGCCGCCTGCCGGCGACGCTGGTTCGACGGGCGGTGGCCCTGATCGGGTTCGCTCTGGCCGGCTACTATTTTCTTGGAGTCTGATTCCCTCCCGGCCCACCATTGTCGATGATCGTCAAAACCGACCAACTGACGAAGCGTTACGGATCCTTCACGGCCCTCGACGCCTGTTCCCTCTCGGTGCCGCAGGGAGAAGTCTTCGGTCTCCTCGGCCCCAACGGTGCCGGTAAGACCACTTTCCTCAGGCTGCTTCTCGGCTTCATCCACCCCACATCGGGTTCGGCGCGAGTCGCCGGGCACGACTGCCTGCGGGAATCCCTAGCCGTCCGCGCTGCGACCGCCTATCTCCCCGGAGAGGCGAGGCTCTTCCGCCGGATGTCGGGGCATGCGGTGCTCGATTTCTTCGCCGGCCTGAGGCGTGGATGCCGGCGGGATGAGGCGGCGGGAATCGCGCGTCGACTCGACCTCGACTGCTCGCGTCAGGTGGCGCGGATGAGTACCGGCATGCGGCAGAAGCTCGCCCTTGCCGTGGTGCTGGCCACTGATGCGGCGCTGGTGATCCTCGATGAACCGACGGCGAATCTCGATCCCACCGCCCGCGCGGAAGTGCTTGACCTTGTTCGGGAGGCGCGGGCAGCGGGGCGGACGGTGATGTTCTCCTCGCATGTCCTCTCCGAGGTGGAGGAAACCTGCGACCGGGTGGCCATTCTCCGGGCCGGCCGCGTTGTCCATGAGCAATCGATCGAGAGCCTCCGTCGGCATCACCGCATCTCCGCACGCTTGAACGGGC
>CANGIH010000328.1 GCA_947453875.1 Planctomycetaceae bacterium
AGCCGGGGCCTTGCTGATCGGGGGCGTCGCGGCGGTCGAACTCCTCTCCGGCGGAAGAACCATTCCAGGCGATTCATTTGGAGGCGGGCGGTCCGGAGCCGACAATCTGCTCCTCCGCCCCGACCCCTTGCTGATCTCGATCGCCCTGCTCCACGCCTGGCTTCTCTTCAACCTTCTCCTCTTGTGCGCCGTCGAGGCCGACAGGCAGGAAGTGCCCGGCTGGTGGACGAGGAGCCTGCTGCTGATTTCAGTCGCCGTCGCCGCCGTCTGGCCCGCGCTTCTTCCAGTGGGGCTGTGGTCTGGAAACACGGCGTGGCACACCAGCGGGCCGGCGCGTGGCCTGATCATCGCCCTGGTCGGCATGGGCTGCGGGTGGGTGTTGGGGCGCGGCGTGACCGGGGGGATGCGGAGTGGGTTGCTGCTGGCCGGGGCCACGCTCGGCTGGCAGGCCGTGGCTGCCATCGCACTGCTGACGCCCCTGTGTGCCGGGGGGAGGCGGGTGGTAGGAACCCTCTTTCCCCCGGAACCGCCGGACGGGGGCGGCGGGGTGGACATCGACGGGGCCGGCAGGGCCGACGCCACTGGGGTGCCGTCGCTTCTTGGACGCCTATTGGTGCCTGTCCCGATCTATTTCCGGCACGTGCAGATCACGGCGGGGGATCTCGTTCTGGCGACCGCAGTCCTGCTGGTCGGATGGAGGTGGGGGAGCGTGCTGCTTGCGGCCGTTGTCGGCTAACAGGCCTGGATAACGTGCCCCACCGCTGGACACGGCGGCGGACCCCACCCCCCCACAGACCGCGGCTTTTTTGGGGGGGATTTCTCCAACTCGGGGATGATGGTTTCCACCGACAGCTGAAGTTCGGGAAAGAGTCCGGTCCGCCATCATCCCCTTGCCTGCCGGAAAAATGGGGTGAAATGGGGTGGGGTGTCCCGTGGGGCAGGCGTGCCGGACGGATCGTGTATATTTAGGGGCTTCCCACGGGTGTGGGCTTCGCAGGTGAAACGATGAAGCCAGTGATCGTCGGACTTGGTCCGAAAGCGTCTCCAGATCGGTCGGCAACGGGCCTGAACGGCGGCGGTCGGCCCTTGGTGGCCGCCGCGGAGGCCGCAGGCCTGACTCAACCCATTTCCCGAACCCCCCCGAACCTCGAGGAGGAGGAGTTCGTTGCTGGTCTGAAGCGGCGTTGGGGGGAACTGCTCAGAGATGTCCAACTGCCGCAGCAGCGGACCGCACTGGTCACGATCGTGGCGCTCACCGCGATGCTGGTCTACAGCTACCTCCCCGGCCTGACCAATGCTTACGTGAGTTGGGCAAATCCCCAGTATGCGCACGGCTGGATTGTGCCCCTGTTCGCGGCGGCCCTGCTTTTCTGGTGGCGCCAGCCGATCAGCTTTCCGGTGCCGATCTCCGCACGGCTTGTGGGGCTCGCGTTGCTGCTGGCCGGGTTTGCGATGCGACTGTTCGCGGCCCGGTTCCGGATCATCACGATCGACATGTACACGTTTGTTCCGGCAGTGATGGGCGTGTTCATTCTCGTCGGTGGCTGGAGTGTGCTGCGGTGGTCTTGGGCCCCCTTGGCGTTTTTGATCTTCATGTTCCCGCTGCCGGACGAAGCGACCCGCTACCTTCTTGGCCCACTGCAGACGATCGCCACGATGGTCAGCACGTTCGCCCTGCAGACGCTTGGTCTTGAGGCCTACCGTGAGGGAAATCAGATCGTCCTTGGCGAGATGCACCTCGGCGTGGTCGATGCCTGCAGTGGCCTGCGAATGCTCACGATTTTCTGCGCGCTTTCGGTGGCGTTGGTGATGGTCGGCCGGCGCTCGTGGTGGGAGAATGCCATCATCCTCGCCAGTGCCATCCCGATCGCCCTCATCGTCAATTCGGTCCGCATCACCATCACAGGTCTTCTCTTCCAGGTCGCCGATTCGGAGTTCGCCGAGCGGGTGTTTCATGACTGGGCGGGGCTCGTGATGATGCCGATGGCGATGGCGATGCTGTATATGGAGCAGTTCGTGCTCTCCAATATTTTCATCCCCGAGTCGGACGGCCCCGCCGTGCTTGGTGGAAATGGCGCCGTGGGCAACGGAGTCGCGACGCGCAAGCCTGCAAAAGCTTCTCCGGCGGTTTTCGGACTCGCCCCCCGGGCAGGTGGAGATCGCGATACCAAGCGGATTCGGCGAGGGCCGGTGGGCCCGATCATGGGGCGGCCGCCCGAAGGGAGCTGAAAACTTTCAATTCGCGCCCCGTGAGCTAGGATCAAGGATTGTGTATCCGTGAGTAGAGTGCAGATTTGGGAGTCCTTTTCCCTGGCGGCCGCCGCGGGCCGGATCGTTCACTCGGCGCAGTTCCAAAGCCCAACGAAACCCGAGTGGGTTTCCCCATCCCCCCAATTGATCCATCCTGAATTGATTCGATTGCTTCCTTTGCAGGCTGGCGCCGCCGTCCGTCTCCTCTGGTGTCGACTCCCATGAGCGAAACATCCGTCGCTGCCGTCGAAGCCATTGTCCCGCTCCCGTCGGTGGGGGCGATCACCGTGCGTGACACGGCCATCGCGCAGCCGATGGCGCCGGGCATGAGTTTTCCGTCGCCTGCTCCGGAACATGCTGCCGATGGCGGGATCGATGGGCGGCGGTTTCTCCATGCGCTGCGGCGACGGTGGTTGCCTGCGGTCATCCTCGGGACGCTTGCTGCCACCGCGATCGCCATCCCAACCTGGATCCTGCTTCCCCGGGGCTTCGAGGCGGTGGTGTGGCTGCGCATCCGCGCCGCAGGCGGCATGCTCGGCGGTGGTCGTGATGCCGGCGAGTATGAGGCCTATCGCAAGACGCAACTCCAATTGCTCCGCAGTCCGGTCGTGCTCAACGCCGCGCTTCGCCGTCCTGGCATCTCGTCGCTCAAGACGATCACCGACGAGGACGATCCGGTGACTTGGCTTGCCAAAACGCTCGAACCGGCCGTTCAGGCCGAGTCGGAGGTGATGCAACTCAAACTCCGCGCCCAGGTGGCGGAGGATGCGGCCAAGATCCTCAACGCCGTCACCCAGTGCTACCTCGACGACATCGTCAACAAAGATCGTCAGGAACGCCTGGGTCGCCGGGACATGCTCGAGAAGAAGTACAAGGAGAACCAGACCGAGCTCCGCAGCCGCCGGGAGACGTTCAACGAACTGGCGAGAACGCTCGGCACGAGAGACAGTTCGGAGGTCGCCACGCAGCGAGCGCTGTTGATGGATCACTTGGGAACGCTCCGTCGCCTCGTCGTCGATTCGGAACGGTCGCTGACGGCGATTGACACGGAACTTGAAGTCCGCAAAGCCGATTCCGGGGAGGCGGCGGGCGAGGGAGAAGAAGGCGAGCCTGTCGACTCCGGTGAAAGCATGTCTGACGACATGGTCGAACTTGCGTTATCGCGCGAGCCCGATGTCCGTGAACTCGAAGATCAGATCGGTGAACTCACTTCAGCGATCACGAGTCAGGCCGATCGAAGTGCCCGGGGACTGAATGACCGTGCCGTGAGGCGGTTGATCTCCCAGCGGCAGCAATTGGCCCGGCAGTTGGAGTCTTTGAAGGAGAAACTCCGTCCGCGGGTTGCAAAAATGATGACTTCGGGCGGGGTGAGCGCCGCGATTGGGAATGTCGGCCCGTCGCTCACGGCCCTCAAGGTCCAACGCGCGGTGCTCGTGAAAACGCTCGAGGACACGCAGGCCGAACTCGATCAGGTCAGCAAGGAAGTGACGACACTCGGCCAGGCCAATGCCGACATCGAAGTCCGTAAAGGGGAGATCGAGCAGTTGCAGCGAGTCACCGATCAGATCG
>CANGIH010000329.1 GCA_947453875.1 Planctomycetaceae bacterium
AGGCGGGCCCGCGCCGCGAAAAGCTGCGTCGCGATCAGAAGCGCGATCGCACCACCGGCATAGCCTGCCGCGTAGCCGATCGCCGACAAACGGTCGGCCGCCTTCCCGCGGGCGATCCGCGGCAGGAGGCTGCCGGTGAAGATCGCCGCCAGATCGAATCCCACGGCCGCCAGCAACACCGCCGCCACGATCGCGACGCGTGCCGAGGGGGGCATCGCCGCGAGGAGGAACGAAGCGCCGCATCCGGCCACGATGCTTCCCAGGAGCGCCTGCCTGTGGGCATGGTTGCGATCGGCCCAGGCCGCCAGCCAGGGGGCAACGCCAGCCGTCACGAGCATCGCCGCGGCGAGTGTCCAAGCCCACACCACTCCCCCCGGCACGCCCCACGGGCTTGCGGCGAAGACCACCTTGTCGACATAGGCCACCAGCAACGTGATCGAGATCGTCGAGAAGGCGCTGGCGGCCCAGTCGAGCAGCACCCAGGCGATCGACGCCGACCTGCTGCCGGCACTCCCGTCATCCGATGTCGATCGGTTCGTGTCGGGGATGGCCATGGCGCGGCTCAGGTGGGCCCGCCCGACTCACCTTCCACAGACGGCGGTTCCGCTCCCCGGTTGCTGGCGGCGGTGGCGTCTCCCTCGCGGAAGAAGCTGCGCAGACGGGCCCGGGCCTGCGACCGGTAACCGAGAATTGGCGGAATCGTCAGCAGAAGGGTGGTGACGACGAGGATCGCGTCGAACAGCCGTCCCCGGCGCAGCGCCAGCAGCAGCAGCGCCAGGGCGATGAGGAAGTAGCCGACAAGCGCCGGTGGCACCCAGCGGACGATCTTCTCAAGCGAAGCGACGTCTGCCGCAGACAGAGGCGCAAGGCCCCGGTCCGGTTCGTCGCCGCTGGTCGCCCCGGCGGCACCATCCTCACGACCGGCACCATCCGCCGGGAGCGAGGATTCGCGGGGCAGGTCGCCAGAAAGGAAGGACGTGTCGTCGGAGTCGGTGCCCCGGCCGGTTGTGGTCATCGTGTCCGCGCTCCCAACTCGTCCGGCTCCACCCGCATGGGTTGCCCCGTCATCGTATGTCGGCGAACAGCGTCCCCACAATCTATGCGCCGTCTCCGCCACCGTCCCCTTCGAAACAATCGTCCTTGACGGGAGACTGCCCCCTCAGCCGGCGGCGGATCGCCTCGAGGCGGGCCCCCATGTCGGCCTCCTCCCCCCGGTCGGTAGGCTCGTAGTAGCGTTTTTCGACACCGAGGTAGTCCTGGGCGGCGACGCCGTCGGGATCGTCGTGTGAATAGCGGTAGCCCTCCCCCCTGCCAAAGGCCTGGGCCGCCGCGGAACGGCGATCCTGAAGGTGGCGGGGAACGGGAATCACTCCCCGCTCGCGGACGTCGCGGCGGGCCGCGGCGATCGCCGTCGTGCAGGCGTTGCTCTTGGGAGCGAGCGCCAGATAGGTGACCGCCTGCGAGAGCGACAGTTGGCATTCCGGGAGGCCGACGAATTCGGTGGCCTGCATCGCCGCCACGGCGATCTGCAGCGCCCGCGGATCGGCGTTCCCCACATCTTCGCTGGCGAGGATCACAAGGCGACGGGCGAGGAAGCGGACATCCTCCCCCCCCTCGAGCATCCGCGCGAGCCAGTAGAGCCCGGCGTCGGCATCGCTGCCACGGATGCTCTTGATCAGGGCGCTGGCGCAATCGTAGTGGGTGTCGCCCGCATCGTAGACCAAGGCCTTGCGCTGCACGCTCTCCCGAGCGAGGTCGAGCGTGAAGACGAGCGGCCGTCGCGACTCGGAGAGAACCCCGATCTCGAGCCCCCCGAGCGCCCGGCGGGCATCTCCGTCCGACGACTCGACGAGAAAGTCGAGGGCATCGTCGTCGAGCGTCACCTGCTCGAGCCCGAGGCCGTGCTCCCGGTCGGCCACGGCACGACGGAGGATCGAGGCCAGATGCGCCGCCGACAGCGACTCGAGCGCGAACAGGCGACTGCGGCTGACCAGGGCGCTGGTCAGCGCGAACGACGGATTCTGCGTCGTCGCCCCGATCAGCGCGATCGAGCCCTGCTCCACATCGGGGAGGAGGACATCCTGCTGCGCTTTGTTGAAGCGATGGATCTCGTCGATGAACAGGCAGGTGCGCTGCGCATCGTCCTCGAGCCGGCGGCGCGCCGCATCGAGCACCTCGCGCACCTCCTTCACGCCCGACGACGTGGCGGAGAGTTCGACGAACCGGCGGCGCGTCTCGCGGGCGATGATCTCGGCGAGCGTCGTCTTCCCCACCCCCGGTGGGCCATGGAGGATCACCGAACCGAGCCGATCCGACTCGATCAGCCGGCGGAGGAGCCGCCCCGGAGCGAGGCAATGCTCCTGCCCCACGTAGTCGGCCAGCCGCCGCGGGCGCATTCGCGCCGCCAGCGGCGCGGCCCGGGCCGCGTTGGCGGCCCGCGAGGCGGAGAAGAGGTCGGCCATGGGCCCCCCGGGCGGAAGGATTCGGAGCCGGCTTCGACGACCGTGCCGGGAGGGGCCATTGTCGGCCCCGGATCCCGTGTCTGGAAACCCCCGCCGGCCTGCCGGCCGGGAGGGAACGCGTCACAATGGTCGGCGTCTTGAATTTCCGCGTTCCCGGAAGCCCGCCATGACTTCCCCGCAGCAAGGTCACGCAGCCCTCCTCGCCGCCGTCGTCGAGAGGGCCCCGAAGGCCGAGCTCCATGTCCATGTCGAGGGCACGCTCCAGCCGGAGCTCGCCTTCACGATCGCGCGCCGCAACGGGATCGAGCTCCCGTGGTCATCCCCCGAGGCATTGGCACGGGCGAGCCCCTTCAGCGATCTGCAGAGTTTCCTCGACGTCTACTACGCCGCGGCAGCGGTGCTGCGTACGGAGGAGGATTTCCACGACCTCGCCTGGGACTATCTCTGCGGCGCACGGAGAGACAACGTCGTCCGCGCGGAGATCTTCTTCGATCCGCAGATGCACACCGCCCGTGGCATCCCCTTCGAAACGGTCGTGGGGGGGCTGTCGCGGGCGATCGACAGGGGCCGGCGAGAGCTGGGGCTGTCGGCGGCGCTGATCCTCTGTTTCCTGCGTCATCTCCCCGAGGCCGATGGCATCGAGACCCTCGAGCGGGCGCTCCCCTTCCGCGACCGCTTCATCGGCGTCGGCCTCGACTCGGGGGAGCGCGGCAATCCTCCCGAGAAGTTCCGCGACCTCTTCGCCCGCTGCCGCCGGGCCGGCCTCCACTGCGTCGCCCATGCCGGCGAGGAGGGCCCGCCGGCATTCATCACCGGCGCCCTCGACGCCCTCGGGGCGGAGCGGATCGATCATGGCGTGCGTTGCCTCGAGGACGACGCCGTCGTCGCCAGGCTCGTGAGAGAACGGATCCCGCTCACGGTCTGTCCGCTGTCGAACGTCCGCCTCCGCGTTTTCGACTCGCTCGCCACCCACAACCTGTCGCGGCTCCTCGCCGCCGGCCTCAAGGCGAGCATCCATTCGGACGATCCCGCCTACTTTGGCGGCTCGATCAACGAGGCCTACATCGCGTCGGTCGGTGCGATGCCGCTGACCGCCGCCGCCGCCCATCGCCTCCTTCGCAACAGCCTCGAGTCGGCCTTCTGGGAGCCCTCAGAGGCCGCCCCCCACCTCGATCGGCTCGAGGTGGTGTTTGCGGAAGCGGGCCTGGAGACCGGCTGACCCACCCGCCGGCCGCGCTCCGAGGGCTTCAGCCCTTCCAAACAAACTCGATCGGCGCGGCGATGTCAGGATGGATGCTCTTGTGCACCGGACAGGTGTGGGCCGCCTGCTCGAGAAGTTGCCGATGGGGATGATCG
>CANGIH010000330.1 GCA_947453875.1 Planctomycetaceae bacterium
CACGTGCGGCGACCATCGCGCGGACGATATCGTCCCAGGGGCGGTTGGCATGGACCTGATCGGCAAGCCAGGCCACGAACCGGTCCCGTCGAAAGACGATGAACTGTCCATTTTCGTTCCCCACAAGCGGCACCGCCAATCGCCGCGCGACTCCGTCGGCCGAGCGACGGTCGGCAAGCAGCCCAGCGAACGCCCTATCGACGCGGCCAGGGGCCGTGTCGGCCTCGAATCGCCGGATCTCCTCGAGCGAGGGGATCGTGCCGGCGAGCGCCAGCCACATCCGCCGCATCACGGTCAGATCGTCAGCGGGCGTGCCAGAGGCGACCCCGGCAGCGGCCACCCGCCCGGCAAGGAGGCGGTCGATCGCGATCAGGGTCGGATCGGACTGTCCCAAAGCCGACGCCATCGGTTCGCGCGCGCCCCCGGGTTTGCCCCGGCCAGTTCGCGATCCGGTCGCCGCTGTGGCAAGCAGGCAAACAAGCACACCGAGCGCGATCGCCGGCAGAAGCCCCTTGGGCAGGCCGATTCCCCGCAAGAGCGACGCAGCCATAACTCTACCTCCAAGAATCGATTCTATCCCGCAGGGGCCGACGGCGTGCAACCCGAAAAAGGAGGCTCTTCCCATGCCTCACGACGCGTGGCCGCGACGATCGGATCCGGGTCGATCCGGTCAACGCGGTATGCTCCTCGGGGACGGACCGGATTCAGCAGAGATCCTTGACGTGATCAGAACGGACGCGATCGTGAAAGCAGGGGAGGGGTGCGACCCTGCCAATGCCGGAACTGCGCCCCCCGCCGCCGGTTCCCCGCCGCCGTTTGGCACGCTCCCCCCGTGCCCATCCCCGCTGCGCCATCCGCTGCGGGCCTTGGGCTGGCTTCTCACCCTCTTCACCGGCCTGACAAGCCTGCTGTTGATTCTCGCCATCCTCGCCGCGATCCCAATCCTCAATCTGCTCGCCCTCGGCACGATGCTCGAGGCGGAGGGAAGGGTGGTGCTGTCGGGGAGGCTGCGTGACGGCGTTCCCTTCGCCGGCGCCCTGCCGAGGCTCGGCGCCATCGTGGTCGGAACATGGCTCTGGATGCTTGTCGTCCGCCTCGTGACGCAAGCCGCGGCCGATGCCTCCCTGATCGATCCGGGGGGGCCGACCGCCAGGGCCTGGAACGCCGCCCGGCTGGTCACCGCCATCGTCGTCGGCCTCCACCTTCTCGCGGCCTACTCGGCGGGAGGAAGCCTCCTGGCTTTTTTCAGGCCGTTCCGCAACGCCCGCCTGCTCCTCGCCGCGATCCGCTCGGGAACGGCCTGGCAATCATCCGCAGCAGCGCTCGAGCAGGTCGTCGACGCGATCCAGCCTGTCCGCCTGTTCTCGCTCGGCCTGCGGGGTTACCTCGGCGCCTTCCTCTGGCTCGTCGCCCCCACGCTTCTCCTCTCGGCGCTCCGCGACACCACCAAGCCGGGGGGCGTCCTCCTCGCGCTTCTCGGCGGCATCCTCCTGACGGTCGTGCTCTCGTGGGTGCCGTTCCTCCAGGCGAGGTTCGCGGCCCAGCAGCGGATGGCGGTGTTTGGCGAGGTGGGGGCCGTACGCGACCTGTGGGGCCGCGCACCGATCGAGATGCTGCTGGCCCTGGCGATCCTTTATGGCCTCGCGCTCCCCCTCTACCTGTTCAAGATCGTCGCCGCACCACGCGATGCCGTGCTCTTTCTCACGCCGATCTTCATCCTCACGATCTACCCAGCACGTCTTGCCGTGGCCTGGGCCACGCACCGGGCGGCGGTGCGCCAAGCACGACAAACGCTCCTCATCCGCTGGCCCGTCACGGCGATACTGATGCCGCTGCTTCTGTTCTACGTTTTCCTCCTCTTCTTCACCCCGGCCATCGACGCCCTCGGTCGCCGCGCCCTCTTCGACCACCATGCCCTCCTCCTCCCCACCCCTTTTTGAGGCGGCGGCGGGGGGGAGCACCACGGCATCCGCGGTCACCAGGGGAGAAGGGTTCGGAGGAAGATGACGATGAGGATGATCACCGTCACGATCACCCACCAGGGCCGCCGCGGAGCCGGCGTATCCTCCCCTCCGACATACTTCCCGCAGTGGGGGCACTGCTCCGCATCCTCCCACATCGCCCGGCGGCAGAAGGGGCAGGGCACGGTCTGGTCATCATCGGAGTCGGCAGCCGAATCCCCGTCGTCGAGATCGTCATCGAACTCGTCATCGGCATCGAAATCGTCGTCGCGGAAACGGGCTGACATGAATGGTTCCAAATGTGACAGGGCGAACCGGAGGAACGAACCACAGCGACCAGATGTATCGTCGTCGCGTCGCTGGCGGATCTCCACGCCCACAACACCCAATCACTCCGCGACGCCCCCTTCGTCAGTGACACCGTAGGTCGGCAGGTGGCGATAGGGGACCTCGAGGGCGAGCAGATGGAGCGCCGTCACATACAACCGGCCGCCGTAGGCCCCCCAGCGATCCGGAATCGGGCCGAGTGGATCCCAGCTCCCCGCATCGCCGCCGGTGGTGATCTGCTTCGACTCGAGCAACCGGCAAAGCTGTCGGTACCATCGGTCCCACTCCGCCCCACCGGTCTGCACGAGGACCTGCGAAGAGTAATACCAAAGATAGGCGTCGCGGGCACGCACGTCACGGCCGCCGTAGGAGGGTGTGATCGCGGCCAGTTCGGCTGCGGCCTTGCGGAGAGGTTCGTTGCCGTGCGGAGTGCCGGTGTGGAGTCGCATGAGCGTGCCCAGCGCCGTCATGCAGGCCGCCGACAGATCGGACGGCCGCTGCCCGGGGCTGCTCGCATTGTAGAGGTAGTGGCCCTCTTTCCCCGGACTGGCCGACGTGTCGAGCAACGTTTCCACTCCCGCGAACGTCTCCGCCGGGACCGTCAGGCCCGCGAGCACGCCAGCTCGGAGTGCGACGAGCATCCAGCCACTCACCGAGAGATCGGAATCGGCTCGCGGCTGGTAACGCCAGCCGCCGCGGCCCGGTTGCTGGGAGGCGACGATGAAGCCGACGGCCTTCTCCGCGGCGGGCCGCAGCAAGGGATCGCCCGTCATCCCCACCGCCTCGCACAGGGCCGTCGTGGCGATTCCATGGCTGTACATGCGGGCGCAGCTGTTCGACACCGGATCGGCGGGAAGATAGAGATCGCCGTCAGCTTTCTGCACCGACAGGAGCCACTCGAGCCCCCGGCGAACGGCATCGCGGTGACGACCATCGAAGTGGTCGTAACCGGCACCGAGAAACGACAGCAGCGCGAGCCCCGTGGCTGCGGAGTCCGATTGGAGTCGAACCGCGCCGCCGGCTCCGGCCGGGTCATACTTGCCGAGCGTCCAGCGGCCGTCGGCCTGCTGCGATCGCGCGAGCCACTCGAGCCCCTTCTCCACCATCGCGTCAGCTTCGGTCGTGCCGCGTGTCTCGCGTGATCTCCGCGAGAATGCCTCCGCCGTTTCCCGCACTCTGGTCTCGGCGGGGAGCACCAGCGCCCGCGCCCGGGGAAGCGGCGTGGCAGTGGGGGCGGGGCCCGCCGCGAGCGTTGCGCCCGGATCGGTGCGGGGGCGCAGCGTGTTGACGAGAGGTGACTGCCCGGCCGGCGTCATTGCCACCGACAGTTCCTCGCCATCGCCCGCATCCCTTCCGGCCGGAGTCATCAGGGCGGATCGAGCCGACCGTGCCATCCGGCCAGCCTCGCGGCCCGCCGATCGCGCCGCGGGACGCGGCATCAAGCTGTCTGCCGACGCGTCGGTCGTGGAGGCCGCAGCCGGCGTTGCAGCTTCCCTGGCGGCCGGCGGATCGACCGCAGACACCG
>CANGIH010000331.1 GCA_947453875.1 Planctomycetaceae bacterium
ATCGGTGAACTCACTTCAGCGATCACGAGTCAGGCCGATCGAAGTGCCCGGGGACTGAATGACCGTGCCGTGAGGCGGTTGATCTCCCAGCGGCAGCAATTGGCCCAGCAGCTGGAGTCTTTGAAGGAGAAGCTCCGTCCGCGGGTTGCAAAAATGATGACGTCGGGCGGGGTGAGCGCCACGATTGGGAAAGTCGGCCCGTCGCTCACGGCCCTCAAGGTCCAGCGTGCGGTGCTTGTGAAGACGATCGAGGATACGCAGGCCGAACTCGAGGAGGTCACCCGGGAAGTGACGACGCTCGGGCAGGCCAATGCCGACATTGAAGTCCGTAAGGGGGAGATCGAGCAGTTGCAGAGAGTCACCGATCAGATCGGCCTCCAACTCGAAAGCACGGCCCTCGACCTCACCGCCCCACCCCGGGTGACGCTGCTGGAGGAAGCGAGCGTGCCGGAGAGCGACGACTTCATCAAACGGATCTTCCTCACCGGATTGGCCGGGCTGGCCGGACTGGTGTTGGCGGGGGGAAGCGTGATTCTCGTCGAATACATGCGCAACCGGCTCAGTTCCGCCGAGGAGATTCCGCAGCGGGCCGGCGTCCGACTGATCGGTACGCTCCCCTGGGTGGGAAAGACGCGGAAAGGGCGGGCCAACGAGTACCGTTTGGCCGAGAGCGTCGACAGCATACGGACACTCCTCCTGAATAGTGGTCGCGAGTCGCCGAAGGTGATCATGGTCACCAGTCCGGGGGACCGCGAGGGGAAGTCATCGGTTGCCGCCAACCTTGCCGCCAGTATTGCCCGCTCCGACAAGCGTACGCTCCTGCTCGAGGGGAGTCTCAGGAATCCTTCCGTCCACGCGGCGCTTCAACTCGATCCCTCGACTCCCGGCATGGCGGAGGTTCTTCGGGGGGAGACCACCACCAATGAGGTCATCCAGCCGACTGCGATCGACGGGCTGTTTGCCGTGACGGCCGGAAATGTCGACTACGCCGCCGTGAACGCCTTCTCACGCCCAGATTTCGCACGTGTCATGCAGGGGTTTCGGGATTCATTCGACCACGTCGTCGTCGATGCGGGGCCGGTGCTGGCCTATGCCGATACGCTGCTGATCGGGCAGAGGAGCGACATCGCCATCATTTCGACGATGCGGGATGTGAGCAGCGTCGCGGCGATCATCGCCGCCGTCGATCGTCTCCGTTCGGCCGGGGTGCGGGTGCTCGGATGTGTCGTGTCCGGAACACCCGATTCAGGACCACAGTCCAACGTGCCTCGTTTGCCTGCCTGAACTGGCTGCCCGGGTCAGTTGTGAGCCGGTCGGCGGTTGGGTGTGATGGAACGATGGTTCGTGCGTGCTTGATTGGCGTCTGAATGTCGAGGCATGGGATGAAAAATTCGTTGCTCGGAACGTGGGGCCCGATCCTCCTTGGATTCGTGGCGATCATCGGCGTGACGGCTGTGCAGGGCATGTTCACGGACCGGTGGGCAGGCAAAAACGTTGCCGCGGAACTCGCCCGTGATTCGGCGCTCCTCGAGGCCAACTTCCCGAAACAGTTTGGTTCCTGGAAGATGGTGTCAGAAACCGACGCAGACCCGGCCCAACTCAAGGCGGCCGGCGCGGTGGGGCATGTGTCGCGCGAGTACCAGAACGTCGATACCGGTGTTCGGGTCGGTGTCTTCGTGGTCTGTGCCACCCCCCATGACGCCTCAGGCCACACCCCCGACAGGTGCTACCCGAGTGCTGGTTTCGAGATCGGCGAGCAGGAACACCGCGAGGTGATTCCTTTGGAGAGTGGCGACAAGGCGGAGGCATTTTCGGGGTCGTTCAAAAAGCCCGGGGAATCGCTGCGGATTCTTTGGACGTATGCTGCCACCGGAAAGTGGATCGCGCCGCAGATTGCGCGCATCGAGTTGGCCAACAATCCGGCGGTGTTCAAACTCTATGCGCTCGTGGATGAAACCAACATGTCTCGCGGTGAGGGAAATCGCACCGGGTTGCTGTTTCTTTCCGAATTGATTCCCGAATTTGATCGGGTGATCATCCAGGCCGCGGCGACCGACCAGGCTTCTGGTCAAGGCGGCGATGCATCGAAGCCGCGCTCCGCCGAGCCCTCCGCCTCCTGATCGACCTTTCCCTGGCGATTTCTCTCGTCCATGCAGACCGACACTCGGCGGGCGTTGATCACCGGGATCACAGGGCAGGACGGTTCCTACCTCACCGAGTGGTTGCTCGGGCGAGGGTATGAAGTTCACGGGATGGTGCGACGGTCGAGCAGTCCTTGTCTCGGACGGCTCGCCCATCTCACTCCTGAGAGCCTGGGCGTGGGGGGGCGGGTCACGCTTCATGCCGGCGACATGGGCGATGCCGGTGGCCTCGCCAGGCTCGTCCAAGAAGTGGCTCCCCACGAGGTCTACAACCTCGCGGCCCAAAGCCATGTCGGTGTGAGTTTTGACCAGCCCACCTATACGGCCGACGTCAACGCCGTCGGCGCTCTCCGGCTGATCGAGGCGATTCGTGGTGGCCAGGATGCCATTGGAAGGCAGATCCGTTTCTACCAGGCCTCGAGTTCGGAGCTTTTTGGCAGGGTGAGCGAGTCTCCACAGACCGAATCGACGCCATTCCATCCGCGCAGCCCGTATGGGGTTGCCAAGCTCTACGCGCATTGGATCACAGTGAATTCGCGGGAGAGCGGTTGGCTGCATGGCTCCTGCGGCATTCTCTTCAACCACGAGAGCCCCCGCCGTGGCGAGGCATTCGTGACGCGGAAGATCACCCGGGCGGTAGCGCGCATCAGTTTGGGGCTGCAGAAGAAGTTGTCACTCGGCAATCTCGATGCTCTCAGGGACTGGGGATACGCCCCAGACTATGTCGAGGCGATGTGGCTGATGCTCCAGCAGGACGATCCCGACGATTACGTGATCGCCACGGGAGAGACCAGGTCGGTGCGGGAGTTCTGCGAGAAGGCATTCGGTCGGTTGGGGCTCGACTACCGGGAATTCATCGAATGTGACCCGCGTCTTTTCCGTCCTGCGGAGGTCGATCTGCTGTGCGGTTCGCCGACAAAAGCCCGGGAACGACTCGGTTGGAAGCCGCGGATGACGTTCGATGGCCTCGTGGCAACGATGGTCGATGCCGACCTCGAGTTGGCTCGTCGGGAGAGCGACTGCGGCGGCGTGTTCAGCGACGGGACATGATTCGGCGGGCTCGACGCGTGGCGGGGCGCTGACGGTGGTCATGAGGAGAGAGCGATGAATTTGGTGGGGAAGCGGATCACCGTAACGGGCGGTGCCGGCTTCCTCGGCAGGGCGGTCTGCCGACTTCTTCGTGAACGCGGGATCTCTGCCGACAATCTGTTCGTGCCGAGGCGCGCTGTTTTCGACCTGACCTCCGAGGTTCAGGTCGAAAGGATGTACGACGAAGCCCGGCCGGACGTCGTCATCCACCTGGCGGCAGAGGTCGGCGGCATCGGGGCCAATCAGGCATCTCCCGGCAGGTTTTTCCATGCCAACATGGCGATGGGCCTGCATCTGGTCGAACATGCCCGCTTGCGGGGTATCGATAAATTTATCCACACAGGCACGGTCTGTGCCTATCCGAGAAACTGTCCTCTGCCATTCAGCGAAGCCGACCTCTGGAGCGGCTACCCGGAAGAGACGAACGCCCCGTACGGGATCGCCAAGAAGGCCCTGTTCGTGATGCTGGAGGCCTACCGGAGGCAGTATGGGCTGAAAAGTGCCGTGGTTGTCCCGGTCAACCTGTACGGTCCTGGGGACAACTTCGACCCTGCCACGAGTCATGTCATCCCCGCGCTGATC
>CANGIH010000332.1 GCA_947453875.1 Planctomycetaceae bacterium
CAGAAGCGGATGCCCCCCTGGCACGCCGCGCCCGGCCATGGCGACTTCAAGAATGCCCGCCGTCTCCCCGAAGAAGCCGTTGGCCTTTTTCGGCATTGGATCGAGGCGGGCATGCCAGCGGGTGACGCCAGCGAGGCCCCGGCGAGCCCCCCCTTCGTCGATGGTTGGCGCTTGCCCCGGGCGCCGGACCTGGTCGTGCCGCTCGGACAGCGCCCCTACTCCGTGCCCGCCTCCGGCACGGTCGACTACCAATACTTCGTCGCCGACCCGCATTTCGCCGAGGAGACCTGGATTTCCGCGGCGCAGTGTGTGCCGGGGACGCCGTCGGTCGTCCACCATGCCATCGTCTTCGTTCGTCCCGAAAGCCTTGCCGACTTCCGCGGCATGAGCTTCGTCACCGCCTACGTGCCCGGCCAGCGTGCCACCGCCTTCCCGCCGGGACATGCCCGGCGGATCCCTGCCCGGTCGAAGTTCGTGTTCCAGATGCACTACACGCCCGACGGTCGGGCGCGCGAGGATCTGACGAGCGTCGGCGTGGTCACGATCCCGCGCGAGGAGGTGACGCATGAGGTGGTCACCCTGGCGGCGGTCGAGCAGGATTTCGAGATCCCCCCCCACGCGGCCGATCATGAGGTCCGCGCCGAGCTGAATGGTTTTGCCAGGGGGAGCACGCTCCTGGCCGTCTCTCCCCACATGCATCTGCGTGGGAAGGCATTTGAGGTGCGGGCCCGCCGGGGGGAGACGCGGGAACCGCTTCTCATCGTGCCGGGCTACGACTTCAACTGGCAACACACCTACGAATTCGCCACCCCCATCCCCCTCGATGACATCGACGCCCTCGAGATCGTCGCCCGGTTCGACAACTCAGCCGCCAATCCCACCAACCCCGATCCCGCCGAAACGGTGATGTGGGGGGAGCAGACCTGGGAGGAGATGGCGCTGGCCTTCTTCGAGGTCGCCAAGCCGCTCGTGGCGCCGGAGGAACCGGCGTCGACGGTGAGCAGCCCTTCTCCTGAGCCGGAGGACAGCGTCGCGAAGGCCCGCGCCGACTCGTTCCTGACTCGCTTCGACGCCAACCACGACGGCGTCGTCGTCCGCACCGAGGCCAGCCGAATCGTCCGTGACTATTCCTTCTCGATCCTCGACGCCGACAGCGACGGCCGGATCACCCGCGACGAGGCGATCCGCGCAATGCGGGGGCGCCGTTGACAGGCAATCCCGCGCCGTCTGGCGATGCGCCTGACGTGAAAGCCCCCGACCACGCTCCCCCGCGGCTCTCGGTCACGGCGCGGGCCTTCGCGGCCGTCATCGATCATCCGGGGCTCTGCCTCCTATTTGCCGTCGGGCTTTCGGCGCTCGCTGCCGCTGGTTATCGCGATCCGGGTTTTGCCGAAGGACTCTGGAAGGGGACGTGGTGGCAGGCCGGGGCGGGAGACGCCGCTGACGGCGCGAAGGATCGGCCGGGCGGTGCCGCGGGAGGGCCGGCCGGGGCGCCGCGAGCCGAGATCTCCAGGGCGCGGCCAAGGCGTGCCGGGCGCGGTCGTGGCTCGGCCCTCGGCCGAGCCGACGCGATCATGGTGGTGGAATGCCCGAAGGTGTTCACCCGCGAAGGGGCGGTAGCCCTGCGGGATGTCGTCGGGCGTCTGGAAGCGCTCGACGCCGTGGCGGGGATCACCTGGCTCGACCGAGCCCCGCCGCTCAACATCTTCGGCCTCGACGAGCCGATCCTTCCGCGCGGCCCCGCCTCGCCGAAACGCTTCGAGGTGGCTCGCGCGAAGGCGCTCGATCATCCGCTCGTCGTCGGCCAACTCCTCTCCCCCGACGCCCGGACGCTCCTCTTCCTGATCACGTACGACTGGGCACTGGTGCAGGACGAGGCCGATGTCACCGAGGCCCTCGTCGAGACGGCCAAGGCGGCGGCGGCGGATCATCCCGACGTGCCGATCTCCTGTGCACTCACCGGCCCGGTCCCGATCCGGCTCGAGTGGGTGCGCAACCGCGATGCCAACGAGCGGCTCTTCCAGTTTGTCGGGTATGGTCTGATCCTCGCCCTCTCGGCGGTCCTCTTTCGCGGGCTTTCCGTGGTGCTCGTCACTGCCGCGGCACCGGCGCTCGGTGTCTTCTGGACGCTCGGGCTCGTCCGCGCCATCGGCCTCGAAGACAATCCCTTCAGCCATGTCGTTCTGCCGGTGCTCCTGAGCCTCGTCGGCTTCGCCGATTCGGTCCACATGATGGTCGACATCCGCCGCGGCCTCGCCGCAGGGCTCACGCCACGCGAGGCCTGCCGGCGGGCGCTGGGCACCGTCGGCGTCGCCTGCTTCCTGACGATGATCACGACCGCCATCGGGATGGCGTCGTTGTCGCTGGCCCGCCATGAGGTGGTCCGTGATTTCGGATGGTCGTGTGTGATCGGGGTCGCTTGCACCTGGGTGGCGGTGCTCACGGTGCTGCCGCTGTGCTGCGCCACTCCCTGGAGCCGCGTCCTCGCCCGCGGCGCCGGCCGCGAGGTGATCGGTGGCCAGCTCCACCGGGTCGCCCGGGGGATCGACTTCACCCTCCGCCATGCCCGGATCACCGCCGCCCTGACGATCGGGCTGTTTGCGGCGCTCGGTTTCATCGCGCTGCGGTTGGAGCCGGACGATCGGAAGGCGAACATCCTCCCCCCGGGGAGCCCGGCGCAGCGGGCACTCGACCAGATCGACAAGGCGATGGGGGGCCTCGATGTCTGCTCGGCCGACCTGCAATGGACCGGGGAGAAATCCCCCGAGGAGATCGCCGATGTCCTCGTCGATGTCGAGCGGACCCTCGGTGCCGAGCCGCTCCTCGGCCACCCTCTCTCCGTCTGCCGGCTCATCGACAGCCTGCCTGGCGAGGGAGCGGCCCGCGAGCGGATGGATCTCCTCGACCTCCTCCCGCCTCCGCTCAAGGAGAATCTCTACGATCCCGCCAATCGCACGGCGCGGGTGACGTTCCGCGTTCCTGATCTGGGGACAGTGGCCTGCAAGCCGACGTTCGAGCGGGTCGATGCGGAACTGCGGCGGATCGAGGGGGCGCATCCAGGCTTCGAGCTCTCCCTTTCCGGCGAGCCGATCATGCGGTGGCGCGACCTCTACCAGGTGGTGATGGATCTGGCCCGCAGCCTCGGCACCGCGGCGATCGAGATCCTCGTCGTGATGGTGGTGGCATTCCGCTCGCTGCGGCTGGGGTTGATCGCGATCATCCCCAACATGCTCCCCCTGGCGGCGTCGGCGGGATGGATGGTGGCGACGGGTCAGCCGCTCGACATCGTCTCGGTGTGCGCCCTGACGATCTGCCTGGGGATCGCCGTCGACGACACGATCCACTTCCTCTCTCGCTATCGCTTCGAACTCGATCAGGGGCTCGGGAAGACGGAGGCGATCCGCCAGGCCTTCGCGGAGGTGGGCACCGGCATGATCATGACGACGATCGTCCTCGTGGCCGGGTTCTCGTCGGTGTTTGCCAGCGAAAGCCGCGACCACCGGGCCTTCGCGTCACTCGGCGTCGTCACCCTCGGCATCGCGCTGCTCTGCGACATTTTCTGCCTGCCGGCGCTCGTGGCGGTATTCGACAAGCCGCCGAACGTTGCCGGCGACACCCGCCCCGATCGGGCTACCGACCCCGCAGCGTGACCTCGGCGCCGTCCCCCGGCGGCAGCGTGGCTGTGGATTCTCCCGATTCGATCGTCAGCGGCCCCTGCCCGGCAACACGGCGCCGGACCGTCACGAGGCCGTCCCGGCGGGAGCCTGGGGGCGATCCGGCAGTCCTCGGCCGTCGGCTCGAAG
>CANGIH010000333.1 GCA_947453875.1 Planctomycetaceae bacterium
CCACCGAGGCGACGCGGGCTGTCGTCACCATCGCGCCGGCATCCGATGAGCATGCCTTCAAGGACTTCTTCGAACTCTACCGTCAGCGTCTCGACACCCTCGGCTCGCTGCTGGCCACCTACGGAATCTCTCTCGGTCTGGCAATCGCCCCCGAGGCCGAAGCCCGCGCCGGGAAGGCCCATCAGTTCATCCACACCTATGAAGGCCTCGCTGGCTTGGTGAGCGCGGCCCATCCTTCTGTCGGGGCGGTGATCGACTCCTGGGCGCTCTATGTCACCGGCGAACCGCTCTCGGTGATCGGCGCGTTTCCCGCCGGAAGGATCGTCGAGATCCGTCTCTCCGACGCTCCTCGCGACGTTCCCTCGGCCGAGCTTGGCCATGGCCACCGGCTGATGCCGGGCGAGACGGGGGTTATTCCGTCGGCGCAGGTTCTTGCCGAAGCCAACCGGGCTGGATTTGACGGCCCGGTCACTCCGTGGGCCGATCGCTCGACGCTCGCCGGCCGTGGCCGCGAGAAGATCGTCCGCCTTGCCGGGGACCGGCTCGAGGCGGTCTGGAAAGAGGCCGGATTGCCGATCGTGCCGCGCTGGTTTGCCCCGTCGACGCGGGAAAACGCCCCCCGGTTCGGCGAGGATCCGGCGATGCTGGCGGCAGTGGAAGGAAAGCCCACCACGACGGCTTGATGCCGCGCCGGCGAGCATCCTTCAGAATCCTTCCGCCCTCGATCGGGCACTGGCAAGGCAGGGGCGTTCCTCGGCCCGGTGCGTGAGCGGGGCCTGTCTTCAGGCCCCGCCGCGGATCCAGTCGATGTTCGGCGATCCGCCGCCGGCCACGGCCGCGCCCCGGCAGAACTCCGACACATAGCGGAGGGGCTGACCGGGGCGGTCGGGATCGCGGAACGAGTCCCCCTTCTGGATGATCGGGAGTTGATCGGGCATTCCGCCGAAGGCCCGGGCCCCGGCTGCCTGACAGGGGAACCATGAACCGGTTCCCTCGTCATCGACGAGGAAAAACTCGGGGTAGCAGTGCCCCTCCACCCAGACCGTTCTCGCGGGAATCGCGTTGATGCGGGCGCTGGCGATGAACAGGCAGGTGAGTTCCTCGCAGTCGCCCCAGCCATCCGCGAGGGCGCGGGCGGCACCCTTGAGTGTGCCATTGCGGTATTCAACCTTCTCGCGCACCGCGTCGTAGATCGCCTCGACCTTCGCCCAGCCGTCGAGTCCCTCCCCGAGTGATTTGGCGAACTTCATCACCTTCGGATGACGGGTCTCGATGTAGGGGCTTGAGGCCAGGTAGGGCTTCAGGGCCTTCTCCGGCTTCGAGGGGATCGAGAGGCCGGCGGTGTCGGTCGGTGCCAGGAGCGCCGAGCGGGCGACGGAAAAGGTGACGATCGCCTTCGCCTGTTCGCCGGCGGGGAGTTCCGGGATCTCCACAAGCATCTGTTTCACGCCCCCGGGGAGGGTCCGGTAGCGGATCTGCCGGACTTCGGCAGACAACTCTTCGCCGGTGATCTCCACCTTCTGCTCGGGCCACTCCGCCGGCACCGGGAGGCTGGCGTAGATCCCCCGGCACGGCCCGCCGGAGGCGATCACCGTGAAGCCGACCCGGTAGGGCTGCTCGCGAACGTCGCCGAGCGTCGGACCGGTCGATGCCAACGCCGCTTCGGCGAACTGGGCCTGCGCGGCAGGCATGCCGCTCCACCCGGCTCGGCAGGCCAAGGCAAGGCCGCCGAGTTGGAGGAGGTGGCGCCGCGTGGCTCGGGGTGGCCGGTTTGGTTGGGGGCTGGCGGAAGGGACCATGAATCTGCCATCGGCCGCGGGCCCCTTCTGGCTGTGGTCGGGATTTGCCGGGAAGGATCGGGAAAACAGGGTGGAACGGGCAAAACGACGAATTGTTCGGGCCTGCTGCGCCTGCTACACTCCACCGCTTCCTTTCCGTGGCCCTCTTCATCCCCTTCCTCCAACCCGTTTTCCCGAAACCCCCACACGCATGGTCAACCGCAATCTCATCCGCGAACTGGAACTTGGTGACGAACTCGATCAGGAGATCGAGCAGGCAATGGGGGGTACCGACAGTGGCGAATACGCCATCGGCACCTCCACCCTCGCGGTCAATTCGGTGCTCCTCGGGAAGATTCTCCGGGTGGATGACGAGTTCGTCCTCGTCGACGTCGGGTACAAGAGCGAAGGTCACATCCCCCGGAACGAGTGGGACGACTCCGAGCCGCCGCCGCAGATCGGCGACACCGTCAAGGTGCTCCTCGAGGAATTCGAGGATGGACAGCTCGAGGAACAACGCGGCCTGATCACGCTCTCGAAGCGGAAGGCCCGCCGCATCGAGGATTGGCTGCGGGTGATGGAGAGCGTCAAGGAGAATGACGTCGTCACCGGCTACGTCACGCGGAAGATCAAGGGCGGGCTCCTCGTCGACATCTCCGGCGTCAATGTCTTTCTGCCGGCCAGCCAGGTCGACATCCGTCGCCCTGCCGACATCGGCGACTACTGCGGCCGCTGCATTCAGTGCCTCGTGCTCAAGATCGACGAGCAGCGTCGCAACATCGTCGTCTCGCGCCGCGCACTGATCGAGCAGGAGCGTGCCGAACGCAAGAAGCAGCTCATGGAGACCCTCGAGGTCGGCCAGGTGCGTCGCGGCATTGTCAAGAACATCGCCGACTTCGGTGCGTTCGTCGATCTCGGCGGCATCGACGGCCTCCTCCACATCACCGACATGAGCTGGGGCCGCATCGGCCACCCCAGCGAGATGGTGGCGATCGACCAGGAGATCGAGGTGCAGGTGCTGCACATCGACCGCGAGCGCGAGAAGATCGCCCTCGGCATGAAGCAGCGGACCGCGAGCCCCTGGGCGAAGGTGGCCGACAAGTATCCGGTCGGCACCGTCTGCAAGGGGACGGTCGTCAACGTGATGAGCTACGGCGCGTTTGTGAAGCTCGAGGATGGTGTCGAGGGGCTCGTCCACATCAGCGAGATGAGTTGGACGAAGCGAGTCAGCCACCCGTCCGAGCTCGTCAAGCCGGGCGACGAAGTCGAGGTGGTCGTCCTTGCCATCAACAAGGAGAAGCAGGAGATCTCGCTGGGCATGAAGCAGACCCAGCAGAATCCCTGGGAAAAGGTCGCCGCCGACTACCCGCCTGGCGCCGTGGTCAAGGGAGTCGTCCGCAATCTCACCAACTACGGGGCCTTCATCGAGATCGACGACGGCATCGACGGTCTTCTCCATGTCACCGACATGTCGTGGACACGCAAGGTCACCCACCCCAGCGAGATGGTCGACAAGGGCCAGGAGATCGAGTGCAAGGTGCTCTCGGTCGACCAGCAGCGTCGCCGCATCGCCCTTGGCCTCAAGCAGATGCACGAGGATCCGTGGACGACCGACATCCCTGCCCGCTACAAGCCCGGCGACGTCGTGAAGGGCAACGTCACGAAGATCACCAACTTCGGCGTGTTCGTGGGCCTCGAGGACGGTCTCGAAGGGCTGCTCCACATCTCGGAACTCTCTGAGGACAAGGTGGAGAATGCCGAGGAAGTGGTGAAAGTTGGCGACCCGATCGAAGTGAAGATCCTCCGCGTCGACACCGACGACCGGAAGATCGGCCTGTCGCGGAAGCGCGTCGGCTGGTCGCGTGAACGCGAGGCCGCCGAGGGCACCGATGAGGGCTGAACGCCCCCCATTCGCTGATCGATCTCTTTAAATGGTCTCCACGCATGGGGCCGGCTGGTGATTCAAAGTCGCCTGCCGGCCCCGGCTTTTTCCGGTCTTGATGCTGGTCGTGGCGGCGGCCCGGC
>CANGIH010000334.1 GCA_947453875.1 Planctomycetaceae bacterium
CGTGACTGGCTCGGGCTGGTGTGAGTGCGGTGCGTCAGACCAACCGCGCGGCGGCGGCGATGGCTGCGGTCTCGATGCGGAGGATGTGATGCCCGAGCGAGACACGCACGCAGCCGGCCGCCTCGGCTGTGGCGACTTCCTCGGGTGTAAAGCCCCCCTCGGGGCCGACGAGGACCACGACCGCCGTGGTGGCATCGTGGCCGGTTGGGAGAGCGGCCTCGAGTGGCACGCCACCGGGATCGGCGATTACCGCGCGCGTGCCGGCGGGGAGGCCTGCCAGCAGCGTGCCGATCGTCTCCGCCGCGCCGATCGCCATGAGCGTGTCGCGGCCGCATTGCTTGCAGGCTTCGATCACTCCCCGCTCGAGCCGGCTCCGCGCCGAGTCGGTCGCCTCGGCGACGCCGCGCGACGTGACCAGCGGCACGAGCACCGAGACGCCGAGTTCGGTGAGCTTCTCCACCATCCATTTCTGCCGATCCCCCTTGGGGAGCGCGACGGCGATTGTCACCGGCACGGCGGGGGGCGCCGCGGCGGGGCGGGGGGGACCGAGGGCGAGCGAAACCCGCTCGCGTCCGATCGATGCCACGCTCGCCTCCCAGGCCTGCCCCCGGCCATCGAACAGCGTCACGCTGTCGCCAACCTTGGCGCGGAGGACACGGACAAGATGACGAGCCTCGTCCCCCTCGAGGCTGGCGGTGCCGTCGCGGGGGGGCGTGGCGAGATGGAAGCGTTCGCTCATGAGGGGGCGGTTTCCGGGAAGCGGGGGCGGTGTGGGGGATCGGCGTCCATGACGAATTGCGGCGAGGCTGTCAGTCCGCGGCACGCCGGTCGACCCGGCGGGAAAATGGTCTGCGAGGCGCTTGCCGCGGGGCGTTAGACTGCGCCGCATGGTACGCGATCGCTGGCATTTCACCTCGCCCCCTTTCGCCGGCGGAGCCGAACCGGCGACCTTCCACACCGGTGGCCCGCAGGAGGAGGCGCTTGCGCGGCTGGAGTGGCTTGTCGAGGAACGCCAGCGCTGTGCCCTCGTGGTTGGTGTGGAGGGGGCCGGCAAGAGTCATCTCGGCTCGATGCTGTCGCGACGGCTCGGCGGCATGGGCTGCGAGGTGGCGGCCCTCTCGCTCCTCGGCCTCGGTGAAGCCGACTGGCTCGAACTCCTCCTCGCCCGTCTCCCGCTCGATCCGCCGGCGCGGGGCGAGGCGATCCGCCCCTGGCTGAAGCTCGAGGATCGTCTCCGCGAGAACACCCTCATGGAGCGGACGACGGTTCTCGTCTTCGACGATGCCGACCATGCCCCCGCCACGGTGCTCGAAGGGATCACCAGGCTCGTGGTGGCCTCCGAGCCGCTCTTCGCCCGCACCCTCGTCGTCATCGCCGCCACGCCGGCCGGCGTCGCCCGACTTCCCATCCCGCTCTGTCAGCGTGCGGCGGTGAGGATCGAGCTTGTGCCCTGGGACGAGGCCGATGTTGCCAGGTTCATCGCCGGCGCGCTTGATCGTGTTGGTGCGGAGCCCGCGCTTTTCAGCCCGGAGGCGGTGGCCACGCTCACCCGGTTCACCGGCGGACTCCCTGCGATGGTCTGTCGCGTGGCTCGTCTGGCGATCGTGGCGGCGGCCGCTGATGGTCTCGACCGGGTCGATGCGGCCACTGTCGAGCGCACCTGGCGCGACCTGCTGCCCGATCAAGGCATCGCCACGGCTCCGAGTGCCGGCGTGATCACCGACGTGGAGCTCCCGGCAAACCCGCGGATGCGATCGGTTCGTCGCCTCGGTGACTGAAGCGACTTTTCCGGTTCAGCCGGCTGCGCCACACGTTCCTTCGCCCAGGACGCGTGCCTGTTGGGCGCCTCCGAAAGATCGCCTACACTGCGGTTCTTCGGACGGGTCGGCTGTCGGCAGCCCGTCCCGAGCAATCGATCCCGCAGCCCGCGGAGCGTTTCCCGTGGCCCATCCAGCCCGCACTCCCGTCGTTCCATCGCCCGCCGCTTCTGCGGGGGGCGGACGCACCGTCGCGATCTCCCCCGATGACGATTCCGTCATCGACCTTTGCAACCCCTGGGTCGCAGCCCTGCTCGCCTGGTGCGTGCCGGGGCTCGGCCACTTCTACCAGGGGCGGCGTCACAAGGGGGGCATCTTCCTGGGAGCGATCCTCGGCATGTTCCTCGCCGGCCTCTGGCTCGGCGGCGGCCGGGTGGTCTACGCCTCCTGGCGACCAGCCGAGCCACGGTGGGCGTTCGTCTGTCAGGCGGGGGCCGGCCTCGTGGCGATGCCCGCCGTCTTCCAGTCGATGCAGTTGACGGGCGTCGCGAAGCAGCCGGTGTTTGCCAGCACGTTCATGGCGCCGCCGCTCCAACCGGGGCAGATCGTGTCGCGGGCCTACGCCGACCGGCTCGTGGCCGGCGATCCCGACATCGATGCCGAGCAGTTTTTCGATCGGCCTCCTTACCGGCAATTCCGCGGCGACCAGCTTTCCATCTGGCAGCGCCGCCTCGGGCGGTGGTTCGAGTTCGGCACGCTCTACACAATGCTCGCCGGGATGCTCAATGTCCTGGCCATCTATGACGCCTTTGCCGGTCCGCTCGGCACTGCTTCGTCGTCCGAGCCGCAGAAGGGAAAGGACCCGGAGCCAGGTCGCTGACCACGACTCGTTCCTCGCGTGCCTCGCGCGGGCGATCAATGCAGGCAGATCGACATTCCACACATGCATGGATGCGTCCCGCGCTCGGCGGGTGAAATCCACGGAAGGAAAGCAAGACCATGATCGCGCTTGAGATGCTGGCCCTGATCGCGCCGGTGGCGACCCTCGCCGACCGTGTTCCCGGCTTCTTTTTCGGTTTGCCGCTGGTGGCCCTGGCGAGCCTCGTGTTCGCCGCCACCCATCACGAGGATCCCGCGGCGATCCGACTGGCGGCCGTCCACTGGACGGTATGGCTCGGCGGCATCCTTGGCATGGTGCTCGCCGGCGTGCTCCTCCTCGGCTGGTTTGCCTGAGCCGGATTCAGCCCGTCGGGGCCGGCGATCCGGTGGTGATCCCGGTGGCATTGCCCGCGGCCGACTGCGCCGCGATGCGCCGCAATTGGCCGCAGGCGGCGTCGATCCGTGCTCCCTTCCTGCGCCGGACCTGCACGTTGACTCCCGCCTCGCGGAGCACGTCGAGAAACCGCTCCCTCGCCATGGCCGACGGTTCCTTCCAGGGGAGCCCTTCGACCGAGTTGTAGGGGATGACGTTGACCAGCGCCGCCCGGCCACCGAGGAGACGGACCAGGTCGCGGGCCTGGGCTGGCGAATCGTTGACACCACCGAGGAGCACATATTCGAACGTCAGTCGCCGTCCCGACACCTCCCAGTAGCGGTCGGCCGCATCCATCACCGCGGTCAGCCCGATCGCCTTGTTGACCGGCACGAGTCTGGTTCGCAGGTCGTCGGCGGCGGCATGGAGCGAAACGGCGAGATGGTAGCCGGGGTTCTCGTCGACCAGCCGCTCCATCCCCGGCGGCAGGCCGACGGTGGAGATCGTGATTCGTCGCTGTGAGATTCCCATTCCTGCCGGATCCTGGGCGACGGCGAGGGCGGGGAGGAGACGGTCGAGGTTGGCCAGCGGCTCACCCATCCCCATGACGACGATGTGACTGATCCGTTCGGTGGCGGGGAGGAGTCGTGCAAGCCGCAGGAGTTGTTCGAGGATCTCGCCGGTGGTGAGGTTGCGGACGACTCCATCGATGCCGCTGGCGCAGAACACGCAGCCCATCGCGCAGCCGACCTGCGAACTGATGCAGACCGTCCGCCGTTCGCCGTCTCGCAGC
>CANGIH010000335.1 GCA_947453875.1 Planctomycetaceae bacterium
AAAAAGCCGACGCCCGTGGCTGGATCCGCGATACCCGCACCGGCAAGCCGCTCGAAACCGACTGGGTATTTGCCGGCAGCTCGTTCTGGAAGGATCCGGCCGACGGTCGGGAGTACTACCAGGCCGACGGCGGCGATCTTGTCTGCGTGTCGAATTTCCCCACCGCCACGCTCGACCTGCCGATCGAGAGTTCACAGTCAAACGAGGCGTTGCTCTTCGAAGTCAACGAGGAACGAGTGCCGAAAATCGGCACCCCGGTGGAAATGGTCCTCTCCGAGGCGAAGTGAGCCTGACGGAGGGAGGCTGCCAAGTCGGTGGGGGACGACGCGTCGAATCCGTCAACCGACGCGACAGTGCTCCAGAATCCGCGCCGGGCTGGCGACGTAGCCGGTGTAGAACGGGCCGAATTCCGCATACCGCGCGCTCGCCTCGTCAAAGCGCATCGTGTAGACGATTTCCTTGAGGAAGTCGGGGTGGCGGGCCCACAACGTCACGCCCCATTCCCAATCGTCGAGGCCGACGCTCACGGTGATCAACTGCGTCACCCGCCCGCCGAACGACATCCCCGTGCGGCCGTGCTCCGCCATCAACCGGCTCCGTTCGGCGAAGGGGAGCGAGAACCAGTTCTCCCCCACCTTCCGCTTCTTGTTCATCGGATAGAAGCAGGCATTGGGCCACGGGGGAAGTTCCGGTTCGATGCGGGCCTTCCGCATTGCCCCTTCGCGGGCGGCGTAGCCCTGGACCTTCGCCTTGTAGGTGGGGCTGTCCGGCGACTCCCCCTCCGCCACCAACCGCTGACCGAACTGCTCGGCAGTCGGCACATACTCACTCACTTCGGTCAACCCTATGAAGGAGTAGGTCGGCTGCAGCGCCACCCCGAGCGGCCCGGCGAGCAGTCGCTGATGGAGGGCGTCGATCTTGAGCGGGCATGGATCGAGCGCCATGACGCCGAAGTCGGCCTTGTGCCCCGGCACGATCCAGGTCTGGAGCCGGACCGGCGCCCCGGGAGCGGCGGGATCGAGGGCGTCGATGAAGGCACGCCGCCCCGCCTCGATCGCGGCGGGGGGCAGCGTGGCGAGTTTGGCCCGGTCGAAGGCGTAGAAGAGATGGCTGCAGTGCCACCCCTTTTCTGGCTCCATCGACACCGTCGAGTCGCCGGCAGCGTGCGCACCGGGCCGGCCTCCGCCTCCTTCCGCCGCCCCGGGCCTGCCTGATGGTGCACTTCCCCGGGCCTGGTCGGCACCAGCGTGCGGATGGTCGCCATGGGGTGGGTGGCCGGAATCGGGGCGTGACATCGCGGGGCATCTCCAAAAGTCGTCGCAGGCGGGACAGGAGGCAGGAGTGTACGCCAAGCGTGCGGATGATTCCCAGCCGCCGGCCTGCGGGTGTCCAAGCATCCTGATCAACCGCTAAGATGGGATCGAGACTGGACATCATTCCGTTGGGGCCCATGCAAGGGGGAGATTTCCGATGGGACAAGCAATCGTCGATCCGCAGGAGCTCCGTCGGTTCGCGGCGCGGCTCCGTCATTTCAGCGGCGAGGTGATGGCGCAGATGCAGACCGTCCAACGCCAGCTCGCGGCGCTCGGCGGCAGTTGGCGCGACGGCGAACACCAGAAGTTTTCCGAGGAGTTCGAGCAGCAACTCAACCAGTTCGGCCGATTCGTCGAGTCGACGGGGGAGTATGTTCCCTACCTGATCCGCAAGGCGGAGCGGATCGAGGAATACCAGCAGCAGCGTTGATGGCCGGTCGGCATCGCTCTCCATCGCCGGATTTCGATCCATCGCCGCCGATCCCCCCGCCGGGGACCGCGGTCGACCGCCATCCCCACGGATGATCGCCCAGAGTCTCCACAGAGTGCCAACCTCCCCGTGCCGATGGCGGGGCGGCCGGTGCGAAGCCCCCGGAGTCGCCGCATGTCCGACCAGGCCGACGTCAAGTCGATCGACACGCTCGCCTTCCTGAAGGCGGCGCTCGCCTCCTATGCGCACGAGTCGGGCCAAGCCCTCGGCGAAGTCGAACTCGAGGGCCGTCGCGGCGTCGAGTACGTCACCATGGAAAGGGCGGCCCACTGGAAAAACGAGGTCCGCAAGGCGGGCGATGCGGTCAACAAGGCGATCAAGGATCTCGAGCATTGCCGGGCCTTCAAGAAAGTCGGCGACAACCAGCCGTCGTGCGTCGAGGAGAAGAAGAACCTCGACAAGGCGAGAAAACGGCTGGAGTACGCCGAACAGAAGGAGGCCGCCGTCCGCCGCTGGAAACCGGTGGTCGAGCAGCAGTTCCGCGAGACATGCGTGAGGCTCGTCCACTTCCGGGACGTCATCGACGTCAAGTGTCCCAAGGCGATGGCGGTCCTCGAACGAATGCTCAAGGCCCTTGATGCCTACCGGTCGATCTCCGGGCCGCGCACCGGCGACGGCACGGCGTCCGGCGGCTCGACCGCGTCGGTCACGCGGTCCACCGACGAAGCGGCCCTCGGACTGCCTCCCGACACCGGCAGCGGGCCTGCCGCCAGCACGCCACCGAACGGCGGCGAGACACCACCGCAGGGAGTCGCACCATGAAGGCTTTCGATCTGTCGGGAGGGGCATCGAAGCTCGCCCTCGCGCTCAAGCAGCTCGACATCAAGTGGAATGCCTCCACCGATTCCTGGAACGACGCCACCGCGAAGGCGTTCCACAAGGAACACATCGAGCCAATCATGCCCGACGTGAAGCAGACGCTTGAGGCCATCGGCCGTCTGGCCGAGGTCCTGTCGCGGGCTGCGCGCGATGTCGCCGACGAGGGAGGGGGCTGACCGGGGGCACGCCAGCCCGCCCTCCGCCCGTAGAAGGTCCCACGCCACGCCCCCCCCCCACCAACCATGCCCCGCCGCAGCGACAGCTCGCCGGCAGATCGATAGCCCTGGAGCCCCGCATGTCGACCGACACCGCGTCCGCCCCCTCCGCATCCTCACCCGAATCGGCCAAGGCCTCCTACGACCGCGACCAGCTCCGTCGCCAGATGGACTCGCTGCGGCGTGCCGCGGCGACGCGGGCGCGGCTCGAGAAGGAGATCGTCGACGAGCACGACCGCGGCATCTCCGCCGCCCGGGCCGAGGCCACCCAGGCGATCAAGTCCACCACGGACAAGCACCGCCAGGAGATCGAAGCCACGAGGAAGGAATACGAGGCGGTGATCCGACGGCTGGAGTCGCAGGCGGAGGCGGAACAGAAGAAGATCGACGAACAGCGGAAGACAAAGGCCTCACAGTACCAGCGATCCTGCACGGAACAGTCGACCAAGCTCCGGGAGGATGCCGAGTTCGAGTCGGGCTCGGTGAAGGAGGTATTCAAGGAAAAGCGGAACGATCCGCAGAAGCTCCTCGCACGGGCCGAGAAGGAACATGCCCTCTGGTCGTCCCAACTCGATGAGGTGGCGGCGAAAGCGAAGGAATTCCTTGCCAAGTGCGGCGTGAAGGGGGCGGCCGTGGCGACCGATGACGGCCCGGTGCCGGAGGGGGATGAACTCCTCATCCAACTCAAGGCGGCCCACGAGGGTGCGGTCTTGCGGACAAAGGAGCTGCTGGCGCTCGAGTCATCCAAGACGATCTTCGGCGGACTCAAGAAAGAGGCGGCTCAGAAGGCCCTCGACCTGTGGACCGCCATCGAACGCGACGTGACCCGTGGCAAGCGTCTCCTCGCGCCGGCCGCGGAGTGGATCAAGCTCCGCTGCGGCCTTCAGTCGAAGCAGATGGAAGCGAAGGCGAAGCAGGACCTGACCGACCTGGACTCGAAGGCGAAGAAG
>CANGIH010000336.1 GCA_947453875.1 Planctomycetaceae bacterium
ACGAGGCCTACCACGGCTTCCAGATGATCCGCACCGAGTAATCGTCTCCCAATGCATGCTGCACCGGCGGGGACAAGCCGCCCGCCGGTGCTCCTGATCCAGAAGGATGCCCCAACGGCTTGGGTGGGCACTCCGCCTAGCTCACCCAGGCCGGGGCATTCTTCTGGTCGTTTACAGGTTGTGCGGCGGGTTCCACAGCGAGGGGAGGCGACCCGATCGGGCCGTCTCCCTCTGCTTACCGGGCGACCGGATGAACCAGCCTGGATGTCTCCCGTTCATCTGGAAATGTGGGAGACTTGGCCTGGAGTCCTCAAGGGGTGTCGGTCCCCTAGGCCGGGGAGTCTGGCGTCGCGATGAGCCATGTCTGGCACTGATCACGCCCGGTGCGGCGGGGACGGCGGCCGGCGATGTGCCGAGGGACGCGGATACGCTCAGGGGGAGAGAGTCGAGGCAATCGTGAAACTGATCATCGCCATCATCCAGCCTTCACGCCTCGAGAGCGTGAAGCAGGCCCTGTCGGAGGTCGAGGTGTTCCGCCTCACCGTCCTCGACGTGCAGGGCTTCGGTCGGCAACGTGGGCACGCGGAGACCTACCGTGGCCACGAGATCGCCGTGAACCTGCTGCGGAAGGTGCAACTCCAGATCGCCGTCAACGATGACTTCGTCGAGCCGACGATCGATGCGATCGTCAAGGGAGGCCGCACTGGCGAAGGAGGCGAGATCGGCGACGGTAAGATCTTCGTGCTGCCGATGGACGAATGTGTCCGGATCCGCACCGGCGAGCGTGGCCGCGAGGCCATCTAACGAGCCCGATTGACAGGCACGTCGATGATTCTCGCGGGCTCGTCTGCCGGCGGTCTGCTCCGCCCCCATTCCGCGGCCCCGCTCAGCCTGCGGGGAATCGCGGTTCGTTGCCGAGGCTGTCGAGGAACGTCCGGGCCTTCCCGTAGTCGCCGGCAGGATACCGGCTGACGTTGTCCTTGAGAGCATTGATGAATTTCGACACCGTGCCCTGGATCTTCTGGAAGTCCTCGTACTGGAGGCTTCCGCCGGTGGCAGCCCGGTTGGCAAAGAGTTTGTTGAGGTCCTGGCGGTAGGGGTCGTAATCCTTGTCGGTGAGCACGAGCGGATATTCGATGTGCCCGGTGACCGGGTCGAGTTGTGCGGAAGTGAGGCGCGGGGGGGCGGCCGCCTTGGCGAAGCGGATCGCCTGGTCGTGGGTGACCGCTGGGCCATCCTCAGCGCGACGGGCTTCCTTGTTGGTGCGCCGCATGTCGAAGTAGGTGTTCGTCCAGTGGTCCCGGTTGTCGATCTCCTTGGTCTTGGCATCCTCCCAGTTCTTGGCGGCCTCGGAGTTCTGCAGGTTGGCGTAGCCCTCGGAGCGGATCACATCCGAGAGCCCGTAGGCGGCAGCCTGGCCGGCGGTCGAGGCATAGCCTCCTCCCATCCCCATGCCCCCGCCCCAGCCCCCGCCCCAGCCGCCCCATTGGGCGGACGCAGTACCGGAGAGGGTCACAGCGAGTGCCAGACCGAGTGCCGAGTGGCTGGCGGTGGCGCCGAGGAAGCGCACGACAGGGCGGAGAAAGAAGAGGGGGGTGACCGAGGGGTTGCTGCGACGCATGACACGCCTCAATGGGACGGGGGGAAGGGTGAATGGAGGGCTGACCGACCGGGGACAACCTTCCGGCCGGCCCCCGCGGCGGTCAGGTCACCGCCACCGGAAAACTCCAGTGGGAGATAAATCACACCGGAGTATACTCTTCAATGGTGGCAGGGGCGACACCGGTATCCCGTTTCGCGGCTGGGAACAGCCCCGAAAAAAGTCGGTCAAGCGTTCCGGGCCATGGTCCGTTACGGCTGACGCGGTTTTGGCGGTCGTGCCGGCCTTCTGTCAATGAATCGGTTCCCGGACGTGGTCTGCAGCTCCCGGGTTCGGCTGCTGTCCGTGCCCCTTGTGCTATGGGTTCAGGTACGGGAATCACGCTGGTTGGCTGCCGTGTCCGTCCAGGTTCCGACCTGGGCACCTTTCTTGGAGCGAAGCGAGATGAGGTTCAAGGGAACGATCGTGATGATGGGTGTCGTCGGGCTCACGGCGACGCTCGGGTGCACCAAGACGAAGCCAGCCGCCGACCACTCGGGGCAGACGCCGCCGACGGTGGTGTTCGGTGAGCCGGCCAGCAAGCCGGCAGACAACGCCAATCCCAAGGTTCCCCCACGCCCCGCCGCCGAAGCCGAGTCTGCCGCGAACGCGAAGGGCGAGGCGAAGCCCGAGGGCACTCTCGAACTCCCAGGCGCTGGGGGGAATTCCCCGGCCCCGCAGCCCGCCGGAGCGGATCGGGCGGCGCCGGGCGCCGATACGGTCGGTGCGCTCCGCCAAGCGCTCGCCGCAGCGACTGACGAAGACGGCCGCGTGGCAGCAGTCGATGCACTTGCAGATCTTGGCCAAAACGCGCTGCCCGCCCTTGATGACATCCTCAAGTCGATGGCCGACGAAAATATCCGCCTCCGCTGGCACGCGGCTCGCGCTGTCGGTCGAATCGGTGAGGATGCCTTCTCCGCGCTCCCCAATCTGGTGAAGCTCCTCGGCGATGCTGATCCGATCGTGGCCACCCAGGCTGCGGCCGCACTGGCCTCGATTCGTGAAGATGATGGCCGCGACGCGATCCCTGCCGACCATGTCCAGGCCTATGCCGGCGCCTTCGATGCGCTCGCCGCGGTGACGGTGCATCCCGATCCCCGTGTCCGCCGCAGTGCCCTCCGGGCGATCGCCACCTTCCGCCCCGAGCCGGCGAAGCTGGCGGCGATTGTCAATCAGAAACTCACCGACGCCGAACCGTCGGTCGTCATGCCGGCCCTCCATTCACTCGCCGATCTCGGCGGGGAAGCGGTGCCGACGCTCATCGAGTCGCTCAAGGACCCGAAGGCCCGCTACTGGGCCACCGTGGCGCTGACGGAGATCGGCCCGGCCGCCGCGCCGGCCGCCGGAGCCCTGACCGCTGCGGCCCTCAATGGCGAACCTGAAGAGCGGATGCAGGCGATGCTCGCCCTCGCGGCGATCGGTGAGCCGGCCAGCGAGGCTGCTGACGAACTCGTCACGGCTCTCGACTCGCCTGACACCGCCGTCCGATCGGCTGCGGCTTATGCCCTCGGCCGGATGCGCGTCGCCGCGGCCGATGCGTCGCTCGAAAAAGCCAGCACCGATGCCGATCCGTTCCTCGCGGGCATTGCCTCGTGGGCCCGGGCACGCATTCATCCCGACGACAAGGAACTGGTGGCGGCATCGTACAAGACGCTCTCCGCAGCGGTCGACAGTGACCGTGCGAACTCGCGGATCGCGGCCATGTCGGCGCTTGCCGATCTGACTGGCAGCCTCGAGGATGCCGATGAGGAGACGCTCGCCGCGAAGTTCGTCACGCTGCTCGAGGATGCCCATCCTGGTGTTCGTGGTGCCGCGGCGACGTCGCTTGTCCGCCTCGGGCCAACCGCGGTGGCGGCCCTCGAAAAGGCCCTCGAAAACCCCTCGCTCCGCACACTTGCGATGGAATTGCTCGCAGCCACCGGCTCGAAGGCCAAGCCCGCCGTCGACTCGCTTGTGAAGGCGCTCGGTGATTCCGAGCCGTCGGTGCGGGGCGACGCTGCCGTGGCGCTGGCCGCGATCGGCCCCGATGCCGCCGAAGCGGTGCCGGCCCTGTTGGGGCTCCTTTCTGGCGGGGCAGACTCCTCGGCGCTGAAGTACGCTGCGGCCTACGCGCTTGGGCGCATCGGCCCGGCGTCGGCTCC
>CANGIH010000337.1 GCA_947453875.1 Planctomycetaceae bacterium
CGAGTCGGTGAAGGCCGATGCACTGGTGGTGTTTCTGACCGAGGCGGGCCCCTGCTCCGGAATTGCGACCGAGATTGATCGGGCCACCGGGGGACTCCTCGCCCGCCTGTTCGCGGCCGGCGAGATCACCGGCAAGCGGTACGAATGCGTGCCGATCCTCAGCCCTGCGGGGATTGCCGCAGGACAGCTCCTGTTGGTCGGAGTCGGCCCCCGTCAGGGCGTCGATCAAGGCACGCTCTACCGAGCGGCAGCCACCGCCACACGCCACCTCTCGACGCGGCCGCGAGACACCGTCGTGCTTGTCGCCGATGGCTCATGGACAACCCGCCAGGTGGAGCAGGCGGTGGCCGGATCGGTGGTCGGCCAGATCGGTCAGGATCTCTACCGCACCGACAAGAAGCGCACCCGGTTCGCGAACACAGTCTGGGCTCAGGCCCCCGCCGAGGCGGTGGTGACCGGCGGCGTGATTGCCGATGGCGTCAACCTCGCGCGTCGGTTGGTGAACACCCCCCCGGACGACATGTATCCGCAGACCTTGTCCGAGGCTGCCGCGGCGATCGCCGGACGGACCGGCATGGAAATCGACATCTGGGACGAGAGCGAGCTCGTTCGTGAGCGGTGCAACGCCATCCTGGCCGTCGGCAGGGGAAGCTCGCGTGCTCCCCGCCTAGTCAAACTCTCCTACCGAGGCCCCGGCAAGTCGACCGGCGCCCCCGATCTGGCCCTCGTCGGCAAGGGGGTGACGTTCGACTCAGGCGGACTGTCGCTCAAGCCTTCCGAAGGCATGCTGACAATGAAGTGCGACATGGCCGGGGCCGCGACGATGATCGCCGCGGCGGCCACGATCGCGGCCCTCCGCCTGCCGGTGAACATCGTCGCGGTCTGCGGGCTGGTGGAGAACATGACCGGCCCGAGCGCGTACAAACTCGGCGACGTGATCACCAGCCGCAACGGCACGACGATCGAGATCCATAACACAGACGCCGAGGGACGGGTCGTGCTCGCCGACGTCCTCGACGTCGTGCGCGAGATCGGCCCGAAGCGGATCATCGACGCCGCCACGCTCACCGGGGCCTGCATGGTGGCCCTCGGTCACGATGTCGCCGGACTGTTCGCCAACGACCAGTCGTGGTGCGACACGGTGGCCACGGCAGCCAGGACCGTCGGTGAGCCGGTTTGGCAGTTGCCGATGTACCCGGAATACGACGACCAGATCAAAAGCGAGGTCGCCGATATCAAAAACGTCGGCGACGGACGGTGGGGCGGGGCGATCACCGCCGCCAAGTTCCTCGAGCGATTCGTCGGTGGGATCCCCTGGACGCATGTCGACATCGCCGGCCCGGCGTTCGCCGAGAAACCCCGCCCCTGGATCGATGGCGGCGGCACCGGGACGCTCGTGAGGACCCTCGTCGAACTGGTCCGCGGCGAGGAACCCTGACGGCGGGTCGGCCCAAGTCGCCCGGCGAAGGAGCGGCTGGGAACTCTGCGGAGCCGGCTCAGCCGGCCCCGAGCACCCGAGCGACCTGCTCGCGCGTCACCGGCGAGATCACCCCCCGTTCGGTGACAATCCCGCGGATCAGCCGGGCAGGCGTGACGTCGAAGGCTGGATTGAATGCCCCGGCTCCCTCCGGCGCCACAGCCTGCCCCCAGGGGCTCGTTACCTCGGCCGCCCCACGGTGTTCGATGGGGATCTCCGCCCCTTCGATGATCGCCAGGTCGAACGTGCTCGACGGCGCCGCCACATAGAACGGCACGTCATGAGCGGCGGCGAGGACCGCGAGACCGTACGTGCCGATCTTGTTGGCAGTGTCGCCATTGGCGGTGACCCGGTCGGCCCCGACGATGCAGCAGCCGATCCGCCCGGTGGCGAGGAGATGGCCGGCCGCCGAATCGACGAGCACCGTGACGGGAATGCCCCGCTGGACAAGCTCCCATGCGGTGAGCCTCGCTCCCTGAAACAGGGGTCGGGTCTCGTCAGCCCAGACCTGGAACCGACGGCCATCGGCCCATGCCGTAGTGATCACGGCCAGTGCGGTGCCATCTCCACCGGTGGCCAGCGCCCCCGTGTTGCAGTGCGTGAGCACATCGCCCTCGGGAAGGATGTCGGCTCCGTAGCGGCCGATGGCGGCACACAGTCGCCGATCCTCCTCGTGGATCGCCACAGCCTCATCGAGAAGTCTGGCGGCGATGTCAGTCGCCGATGCAGCCGTGGAACGGGCGTCGGGAGGCTCGATGACCCGCAGCACCCGCTCCACCGCCCAGCGGAGATTGACCGCCGTCGGCCGGGCCTCGGCGAGTTCGGCCGCCGCGAGAAGCACGTGGGCCCGCGCCGGGGCCGGAGCAAGTCCGGCGCGGATCGCCTCCCCGGCCGCCACGACCACACCATAGGCCCCGGCGATACCGATCGCGGGCGCACCGCGGACACGGAGGCTGCGGATCGCCTCGATCACGGCGGCGACATCCCGGCAGGCGATCCATTCGACCGCCGCAGGAAGCCTGGTCTGGTCGAGGAGTTCCAGTTGCCCGTCGGCCCCGCCATTCCAGCGCACCGAGACGGGGCTTTCGCCTCCCGATCGACTCATGTCGAGGTTTCCTTTGGTTGCTCCCGGATGGCTCCCCTCGGCTGCCGGGGCGGTCGCCCGCTCGGTCAATTTGCCCGATCCACCGTTACTTGTCGAACGACGCCACACCACAGGGGAGGCCGAACGCGGCTGCGACCGCCGGCTGGATGAGGGCGCCACGGTAGACGTTCACCGCCGAGCGGATCGCCGGACTGCGCCGGGACGCCCCTTCCACCCCCTCGGCCGCCAGCTGAAGCAGGTATGGAAGCGTGGCGTTGCAGAGGGCGTAGGTGCTTGTCCGTCCGACGGCACCGGGCATGTTGGTGACACAGTAGTGCACGACGTCATCGACGACATAGGTCGGCTCGGCGTGCGTGGTCGGGCGGCTCGTGGCCACGCAGCCCCCCTGATCGATGGCCACGTCGATGATCACCGCGCCGGGCTTCATGAGCTTGAGGTCGTCGCGCTCGACCAGATGGGGCGCCCGGGCCCCGGGGATCAGCACGCTGCCGATGACGAGGTCGGCCCGGCGGAGTTGCTCGCGGATCGTGTGCCGGTCGGAGTAGAGGACATCGACATTCGGTGGCGTGACGTCGTCGAGGTAGCGAAGCCGTTCGAGATTCGTGTCGAGCAGCCCGACATTGGCGCCGAACCCGGCGGCCACCTTGGCGGCATTGGCGCCAACGGTGCCGGCGCCGAGAACGGTGACGTGCGCGGGAGCCACACCGGGCACGCCGCCGAGGAGAATGCCCCGCCCCATCTGCGGCTTCTCGAGGTATTTGGCCCCCTCCTGGATGCTCATCCTGCCGGCCACTTCGCTCATCGGCACGAGCAACGGCAGCCGGCCACGATCGTCGCGCAGCGTCTCATAGGCCACCGCCGTGGCACCGGTCGCCATGAACCCCTCGGTGAGGCCGCGATCCGCGGCGAAGTGGAAGTAGGTGAAGAGCACCTGCCCGGGGCGAAGCAACGCGAGCTCCGGTCGCTGCGGCTCCTTCACCTTGACCACGAGTTCGGCCGCGGCGAACAGTTCGGCGGCGGTGTCGACCAGGCGTGCGCCACATTCGGCATAGGCCGAGTCGGGAAGCCCCGATCCGGCTCCCGCCGTCCGTTCCACGAGCACGACATGCCCGCCCCTGACCAACTCCTCGACTCCCACAGGGAGCAGGGCCACCCGGTATTCGTCCCGCTTCGTCTCTTTTGGCACGCCG
>CANGIH010000338.1 GCA_947453875.1 Planctomycetaceae bacterium
ACGCTTGGGGGGGGAAGTATCCACCATGGGATGCCGATGCGGCAGTGGCCCTGACGATAGCCCGCCGCGGAGGATATCGGGTCTTCGAGCCGGGGATGGTCCTCGAGGGGGGCGCGATCGAGACCGACGGGGAGGGCACCCTCCTGGTCAATGCCCGGTGCGTCGACACCGAGACGCGAAATCCGGGCGTTTCCCGCGATCGTCTCGAAGGGGCTCTGAAAGACTTCCTCTGCGTCGATACCGTGCTCTGGACCGGAGGCGATCTTGCTGGTGACGACACCGATGGTCACATCGACCAGCTCGCCCGCTTCGTCAGGCCGGGTGTCGTGGTTGCCGCCCGTCAGCCCGACCCGCTCGATCCGAACCACGAACCGCTCGCGGCCAATCTCGCCCTCCTCGAAACCTTCGTCGATGCGAGAGGGCGGCGGCTCGAGGTGATCCCGGTCGATATTCCTTCTCGGTTCGCCTTCGGGGGTACCCAGCTCCCGGCGAGCCATATGAATTTCTATGTCGGGAACGGTTTTGTCGCCGTGCCGGTGTTCCACGAGGCGAGCGATCGTGGCGCCCTCGACATCCTTGCCGCCTGTTTCCCCGATCGCCAGGTGGAGCCGGTGCCGGTCGATGTGCTCGTCCGGGGCCGAGGGGGGCTCCACTGCATCACCCGCGATGAGCCGGTCGGTGGCGGCGGGGCCGGGATCACGACGGGCAGGGGATGACGTATTCCCCCCGGTTTTCCCCGGCTGATCTGCTCTTGCCCCATCCGCGCCGGCCCGCCACTATTCCTCGGCCGATTCCCCCGGGGGCGTCACCTGCCGCCCCCATCGCCGTCCGCTTCAACAGGGAGCGGCACGGACGGCCCCTTGGAAGAGAGCGCACCGATGGAACAGCTCGCCAACGCCATCCAGGGGTTCGTATCGCTTGTCGCACGGCTGGCATTGATGACGATCTTTCTGGTCAGCACGGTGGCCAACAAGATCCCGCAGTTCAGCCAGACGGTCGACTACATGGGGCGCGAGGGGGTGCCGATACCCAAGGCGGCGCTCGCCGGCGCCATCGGCCTCCTCCTCCTCGGCAGCCTGTCGCTGATCGTCGGGGCCTGGACGAGGATCGGGGCCTTTTTCCTCCTCGTCTTCCTCTGCGCCGCCACCTACTACTTCCATGACTTCTGGACGATCGCCGATCCGCTCCAGCGGCAGCTCCAGACGATCCAGTTTCTCAAGAACGTCTCGATCGCCGGCGGGCTCCTGACGCTGATGGCCTTTGGCGGCGGCCCGTGGAGCGTCGATGGCTGGATCGATCGTCGCCAGGCCGAGGTGGAAGCGGGCCCCACCCCGAAGCCACGGGTCACGGCGAAGCCCACCGCCCAGGCCTGACACGGCCCTGAGCAGGCTGCTTTCCGGGCTGGATGCCCGAAGTCGTTCCATCCCGTACCATGCTTCAGCCGGGGGATTGCCCGGTTGACCATCGTCCGGAGGGAACAGACCATGTCGAGGCTCGCCGTCGTCGCTCTTGTGGGATTGTGCGGGGTCTGCCTCGGTGGGCATGCCGTCGCCGTCGAACCGCAGGCCGTCCAGGGAAAATCATCCACCATGCAAGCCCCCGTCGCCACGCCGTTCGGCACGCTCCCCGACGGCCGTACCGTGAACCTCTGGACGCTCCGTGTCCCCGGCGGCTGGAAAGCCACGATCAGCGAATACGGCGCCATCCTCACGTCCTTCCATGTGCCGGCCAAGGAAGCCGGCGGGGCGCCGGTCGACGTCGTCCTCGGGTTCGATTCGGTCGAGCCCTACGCCAAGGGGCATCCCTACTTCGGTGCCACCTGTGGCCGCGTCTCCAACCGGATCGCCAAGGGGGCTTTCGACCTCGATGGCAAGTCGTATTCGCTTGCCACCAACAACGGCGAGAACCACCTCCATGGTGGAGCCGTCGGCTTCGACAAGCATCTGTGGAAGGCCGTGCCCCACCTCGCAGGCGACTCGCCACAACTCGAACTTTCGACGGTCTCGCCCGATGGCGAGGAGGGGTATCCCGGCAAACTGACGGCGAAGGTGGTCTACACGCTGACTCCCGCCGGCGAGCTGATCGTCGACATGTCGGCCACCACCGACGCGTCGACGATCGTCAACATGGTCCACCACTCCTATTGGAACATGGCCGGCCAGCAGTCGGGCCACATCGGGCCGCAACAACTCACAGTGAACGCCGAGACATACCTCCCCGTTGACGCCGGGGGCATCCCCACGGGCGAGCAGGCCAAGGTGGCGGGAACCCCGTTCGATTTCCGCCCCGAGCGCAAGCCCGCTGGCACGCTTGCGGCAGCGATTGCCGCCCTTCCGGCCAGTGCCGATGGCACGAACCCGGGCGGCGTCGACCACAACTATTGTCTCAGCGGGTGGAAGCCCGACGGCGTCCTCCGGATGGTGGCGGTGCTCAAGGATCCGGCCAGCGGCCGCCAGATGGAACTCCTCGCCGATCAGCCCGGAGTGCAGGTCTACACCGGCAACTTTCTCGACGGGTCACTGACCGGCAAGGGGGGCACGGTGTATGGCAAGCATGGCGGCATCTGTCTGGAAACCCAGAAATACCCTGACTCGATCCATCATGCCGGTTGGCCGAGCACCAGGCTCGATCCCGGTCAGACCTACCGCCACCGGATGATCCACCGGTTTACGAAGTAATTCCGGTGTCGATCCCGGCGAGCGCCGGTCGTACCGTCTTCGTTCCTCCCCCAGCCTGTTCCACGGAACCGTTTCGATGGTCTTCCCCGTCAGCGACGACAACTCCGATCGCACGCTCTTCCCGATCGTGACGATCGCGCTGATCGTGATCAACGTGTTCGTGTTCGTCGTGCTCCAGGGGATGGGGGAGAACGACAATTTCACCCTCGCCTACTGCCAGGTGCCGGCGGAGATCCTCTCCGGCCGTGACGTGGTCACCGAGCCGACGATGCGCGAGGTGGCCGTGCAGGGGCAGCAGGTGGTGGTGGCGGTGCCGGGCCTGCGTCCGACGCCGATCCCGGTGTGGCTGACGTTGCTGACCGGCATCTTCATGCACGGCAGCATCATGCACCTGCTTGGCAACATGTGGTTTCTGTGGCTCTTCGGCGACAACGTCGAAGATTGCATGGGCCATCTCCGCTACACCTTCTTCTACCTCGCCTGCGGGATCCTCGCCTCGCTGGCGTTCGTGGCCACCAATGCCACGGGCGAGGCATCGCTCACTCCCTGCCTGGGGGCGTCGGGGGCGATCTCGGGGGTGCTCGGGGCGTACCTCGTCCTTCACCCGCACCGGCGCGTGAGCGTGATCATCATGCGGATGATGGTCGATGTCCCCGGCTCCATGGCCGTCGGCATCTGGTTCCTCTTCCAGGTCGTCAGCGGGCTCTTCGACACCGGTGGTGGCGGAGGTGGCGTGGCCTACTCGGCGCACGTCGCCGGTTTCCTGGCCGGGATGGTGCTCGCCAAGCCGATGAGTGCCAACTGGGCCCGGGCGGAGGCCGATCCGCTGGTGATCCTGCGGCGCCGGATCGGATGAGACAAAGCGAAGGTGGAGAAGGGAAACCGCGTCTTGCAGCGTTCGCTCCGACGTCAATGCGGTGATGCTTGAAGAAAGGCGTAAGGAATGTTCGTGCAGCTATCTCGCTATTACCGAGTGGCCGGGCTTCGCGGAATCATATGTGCTACGTGGGGCAAGGTCACCGGGTCTACGCTAGTGCATCATTCGTTCTGTAAATCCTGTGTGGGCCTGCCCGAGGCGAGCGTAGCGAGCTGA
>CANGIH010000339.1 GCA_947453875.1 Planctomycetaceae bacterium
TGAATCGCACTCCGGCCGGGTCGCGCGTGGCACCGAACGTCGTCGCCGGCGTTCCCGCCCCCCCGGGGAGCGGCGCGGCCAAGAGCACCCTCGCCAACGCACCGACATCCAGTCTGCTGCCGGCGTGGGCCTGATACAGGGAAAAAACCGCGGCATAGGGACCGCGATCGATCGCCGCGAGAAATGTAGGCCCGGGGGGATCCTCGAGCACGATCCCCGCGACCCGATCGGGGCAGGCCGCAGCCGTCGAGAGCGCGACAAGGGCTCCGAGCGAGTGGCCGTACAGCACCACCGGCCCCGCGATCCGCCCGATCACCTCCACGCAGTCAGCCGCATAGTCGCAGACGCGATACCGCTCGGCGCGGGCCGAATCACCATGGCCGCGATGGTCGTAGGCCAGGAGCGAGAACCGCGGCAGGAACCAGGGGAACAGCGGGGCGAACGTGCTCGCTCGACGGGATACCCCGTGGAGAAGGAGAAGCGTCGCAGCGGCCACCGCATCCGTCCCGAGCCCGGCCAGCCGCACACCGGCGCCGTCGAGCCTTCTTGACGCAAGCATCACCGACTCCATTACAAGCCCCGGGGAAAGGCGATGTCCGGCTCAGACGATCGCCAGGGGATTCGGACGCGGCCCACGGATCGACTTGCCACGATTCTTCTTCCTCCGCCCCTCTCCCAGTTCGAGGCCGCCGGGGCCGAGGACGGCATCCATGTACTCCTCGACCTGTTCGGCCGTCTCGAAGTACTGGTCGTACACCCAGTCATCCTCGTATTCGCATTCCTTCGTCGTGTACTCGCGGCAGATCTGCGGCCGGGTTTCGTAGATGCCGCAGCGGTGGTCATCGCCGAGATGCTTGCAGACGGTATGGACGCAGACGTACCAGTCGCCATCTTCGGTGAAGACCGTGGCATGATCGTGGAGGAGAAACCAGCGGATGTACTCGAACTCCTCCCGGGTGGTCGGCGTGTCGAGGGGGAGGGCGAAATAGCGGCAGCACTTGGCGGTGCAGAACTCGCACAGCACCCGGTCGGCGGCGACCGTGTCGCGATGGGGCTTGGGGGCGAGGATAACAAGCTGCGTGTCGACACCAGGCATGGACTGGCTCCGAGGAAGGCGGGGTCGGCGACAATCTACGGCCGTCCGCATCGCCCCACAACCCGCCGGGGAGCCGCGAATCGGCGGCGAGCGTGTGCCGTATACTTTTGACGACCGCCATCGGCGGAAGGGTTTTATCGACGATCTGCCGGGAAAGGAGCCGTACCGTGCCGAAGCGCTGGAGGATTCAGCCGCACGATGCGGCGCTCGTGGCGGGGCTCGAACGGTCGGCCGGGGTGTCAGCGATCGTCGCCAGGCTCCTGGCGGCCCGCGGCCTGACCGACGCCGCCGCGGCGCGCACCTTCCTCGCCGGCACGCTTCAGGATCTCCGCGATCCGGAGCTCCTCCCCGGCGTCCCGGCCGCGGCCGACAGGATCCTCGCCGCGGCGCGCGGCGGGGAAAAGATCGTCATTTACGGCGACTACGACGCCGACGGAATGTGCGCCACCGCCATTCTCATCAGCTGTCTCGAGGCGCTCGGCGGCACGGCGGAGTGGTATGTACCCGACCGATTCGAGGAGGGCTATGGGCTCAACGCCGACGCCCTCCGTGCATTGGCCGCGAAGGGGGTCCGGCTCGTGGTCACGGTCGACTGCGGGATCGCAAGCGTCGCGGAAGCCGCAGTCGCCCGGGAACTCGGCCTCGATCTCGTGATCACCGATCACCACGGCTTCACCGACGAGATGCCCGCCGCGACCGTCCTCGTTCATCCCCGGCTCCCTGGCGGGGGCTATCCCTTCGGCGATCTCTGCGGGGCGGCCGTCGCCTTCAAGCTCGCTTGGGCGATCGCCACGCGCGCAAGCGCCTCCAAGCAGGTGACCCCGCGGCTCCGCGAGATGCTCCTCCGCGCCGTCGGCCTGGCGACCCTCGGCACAGTGGCCGACGTGATGCCGCTCCTCGACGAAAATCGGATCCTCGTCAAGCATGGCCTCGAGTGCCTCAGGCAGCGGGGGGGCGCCGGCATCGAGCGGCTGATGGAGCTGGCGAAGCTCCAGGAAAAGTCGGCACTGGAGAGCGAGGACGTGGCCTTCCGGCTCGCTCCGCGGCTCAATGCAGCCGGCCGGCTCGGCCAGGCCGGTCTGGCGATCGAGATGCTCACCACCCATGACGATGCCCGGGCGGTGCAACTGGCTGACTGGATCCACGGCTTCAACGAGCAGCGTGACTCGCTCGAGCGGAGCATTCTCCTCGCCGCGACGAAGCAAGCCACCCACGACTTCGATCCGGTCGCCGATGCGGCGATCGTCCTCGCCGGACGCGGCTGGCATCCGGGGGTGGTGGGGATCGTCGCCGGCCGACTGGCGGAGCGTTACCACCGCCCCGTGGCGGTGATCGCTCAAGACGAACACCAGGGGCGACCGGCGACCGGGAGCCTGCGGAGCGTGTCGGGATTCGACATCCTCGCCCCGCTCCTGGCCTGCCGCGATCATCTCCTCAAGTGTGGCGGTCACGCCGCCGCCGCGGGCCTGCGGATCGAGGACAACCGGATCGACGACTTCCGCCACGCCTTCCTCGCCGCGGTGGCCGAACGGATGCCGGAGGAACTGCGGCAGGCACAGGTGACCATCGACGGCGAGGCGACGATCGCCAGCCTCACCCTCGACACCTGCGGACAGATCGAGAAGCTGGCCCCCTTCGGGCAGGCCAACCGGCGCCCGGTGCTGTGTGCGTCGGCAGTCCATCTGGCAGAACCAGCCCGGGCGATGGGGGGCGGAGGCCGGCATCTGTCGATGACACTCATACAACACGGTGTGAAGATTCGTGCCGTGGCCTGGGGGGGCGCCGAATGGCTCCCCCACCTGCCTCCCCCCGGGCAGCCATTCCACGTCGCATTCAAACCGAAGATCAATGAATTCCGCGGTCGGCGCACCGCCGAAATGGAAGTCGTCGACTGGCGTCCCGATGGCATCGACATCACTCTCGACCTGCCCTCTCCAGTCGCCCCTTCCGACTGACCAAATCCTGGCAAGACTCCCGTCGCCGTCCCGTTCGATCTCCGTTCCCCCTCCTCCAAAGGCCACTTCCATGTCGAGATTCGTGTCACGCGTTCGGCGCCTCCGAATCGTCTCCACCCTCCTGGCCCTTTTCGTTGCATGCGGCGTGGCCCGAGGCGACGACTGGCCACAGTGGCGTGGCCCGAAGCGAGACGGCCAGTGGCGTGAGTCGGGCATCCGCGACTCGCTCCCGGCGGCGGGCCTGCCGGCGAAGTGGCGGGCGGAGGTGGGGGGGGGCTACTCCGGCCCGGCCGTCGCTGATGGTCGCGTCTACCTGCTGGACTACGCCACTCAGGCCGGCGTCGTATCCAACGATCCCTCGCAGCGGACGGAGCTCGCCGGCCGTGAGCGGGTGCTCTGCTTCGATGCCACAGACGGCCGGCTCCTCTGGAAGCACGAATACGACTGTCCCTATGCGGTCTCGTATGCCTGTGGGCCGCGGTGCACGCCGACGGTGGTCGATGGCGTGGTCTACGCGCTCGGCGCTGAAGGAAATCTCCATGCCCTCGATGCCCTCACCGGCAAGGTGGTGTGGGCGAAGAACTTCAAGACTGACTACGGCGCCCCAACGCCGATCTGGGGCTTCTCGAGCCATCCGCTCGTGGAGGGCGACCTTGTGATCTGCATGGTGGGGGGGGAAGGGAGCGTCGTCGTGGCGTTTGACCGACGCACCGGCA
>CANGIH010000340.1 GCA_947453875.1 Planctomycetaceae bacterium
AGGGAGCTCGCCCGGAGGCTCGGCTGCCGGTGGTGGGACGCCGACGTGGAGCTCGAGCGGAGGCTCGGCACCACCATTGCCGATCTCGTGCGCGACCGGGGGGAAACGGCGTTCCGCGACGAGGAGGCGAAGCTTCTCGTCCGACTCCTCGACGAGGTCGCGGGGGTGCTTGCGACCGGTGGCGGGGTGATCCTGCGGCCTGAGAATCGCCGCATCCTCGGGGAGAACGGTGGATGCGTCGCCTGGCTGACCGCGCCTGCCGAGGTGATCCGCCATCGTCTCGCCGCTGATCCGACGACCGCCACGCGGCGACCGGGCCTCAGCGGCGCCGACCCGCTCGCCGAGGTCGATGCGGCACTCGCCTTCCGCGAACCGCTCTATCGCGAGTGTGCCCGGCATCGCTTCGACACGAGCCTGATGCCCGCAGCCGGGATCGCCGACGAGATCATCCGGGCTCTCGACCTCCGCGAGACACCCCCCCGTGGGCCGACAGGACGAGGCCCGGCATGATGGTGCCAATCGATCCTGGCGGGCTGTGGGGAGCGCCGGCCGCAGCCGTCATCGGCGGTGGCTTGGGTTGGCTGCTGATGACGATCACCGGCCGTTGGCTTGCCGTCTACGAGGCGGAGATGGCAGCACCGGGGGGAGTGCCAAGTGATTCGGCGCCGCGCCCCGGGTGGTCGATACCGATCGCTGGCGCCATCGTGGCGATCGTTCTTTGGTGGTGGGAGGTGCGCGCCTTCGGGGAGATGCCGTTGGATGAGGCGGGGCAGCCCTTGCTGGCCGAGCCCATGCGGGTGGGGGGACGCTTGCTTGCCCACCTTGTTCTGGTCTGGCTTCTCGGCGCGGCCACATGGATCGACTTCCGCTTTCGGGTCATTCCCGACTGGATCACCACGCCGGGGGCGATCGCCGGCCTTGTCGCGACATGGTTGTTTCCTTCGATCCTCCTCCCGGTGGCGACCGAGTTGCCACGGCCGTTCGCGACTCCGATTTTCGCGGCAGACGTTCTCGGGTGGGCGGGGCCACTGGCCGCGTTCGTGGCGGATGCAGGCTGGAACAAGCATCCGCCCCTTGCCGCCCTGGCGGCCGCTCTGGGGATGTTCTCCGCGTGGTGGTATGTCTGCACGGCGTCCGACGATCCCTTCGCCCCGGCAGACGCCGAGGGATCGGCCGACCAGGCGGGGCACGGGGCCGAGGATGGGACGCACCCCATCCGGGGAGCCTCTGGAGTGAATGTCGCCCGTCTGATGCTGCTCGCAGCCGGTCTGATCGCCGTGTCTGCTGCCGGGAGCGTGGGGGGGGAACGCTTCGCCGCCCTGTTCACGGCGCTCGTCGGGATCGTGGTGTCGGGGGGGATCGTGTGGGCGACACGTGCCGGTGCCAGCGTGGCACTCGGTCGCGAGGCGATGGGGCTCGGGGATGTCACGCTGATGGCGATGGTCGGGGCCTGGCTTGGGTGGCAGGCCTGCGTACTCGCCTCGTTCCTCGGTGTGCTCTTCGGGCTTGTCCATGGTCTCGCCCAGATGATCCGCAACCGCGAAAACGAGCTCCCGTTCGGGCCCAGTCTCTGTGCGGGCACGATCGCGGTCATCGTCGGGTGGCGATGGGCCTGGGCGTCGTCGGCCGCGTCCTTCGCCCAGCCTGGACAATTGGCCACGGTGGTGGTCTCGGTCGTGGCCGGCACCGCCCTTACCCTCTCGGTCTGGTCGCGGCTGGGGCCCTCCTCCCGCCGCATCGCCCTGGCCGGCATGCTGATCCTGACGCTCCTCCTTCTCGTCTGGATCCTCCTCCTTTCCGGCGGCGCTGCCTGAAGAAGGGGCCAGAAGGCCGGCCGGAAGGGGTTGTCCTGTGAGGCTGGGCACCCTACCATCCCGCCCCGCCCGGATCCTCCCGGTCCGGCACGCAACCAGCAGACAGTGGAGCAAGGTGATCCGCCGCTCGATGCGGCGGTTGACGCCGCCGAAAAGCCTCGATGGGGTTTGGGGGTGTCAGACGTGGAAAAGGTCAGCGATGCCCTTTCCCACCGACAGGCAGCGATCGGAACCGATTCATGACGGCCAGACTCCCCTCCGTCGTCGCCGCTGCCATGCTGGTCGTCGCGGTGACCGGCTGCCAGCAGAATCCCTTCCGCTCCTCCCCCACCACCGTACCGGTCAGCTTCGCGCCCCAGAGCGGATCACCGGCGTCGACGACGTTGGCGCTTGCGCCCGCTCCCGCCTCGCAGTTTCCCTCTTTCGCCAACACCGATCCGAAGCAACTGGAGTCGCAGCTGGCCCGCAGCCGGCAGGAGACCCAGGTGGCGCAGGACGAACTGGCGGCGCTGCGGGAACAGTTGGCGGCGACCTCGACGCAGCTCGCCCAGGCCCGTTCGGTGGCTCGTCCCGAGGCTCCGCCTGGGGGCGATTGGGGGGCAGGTGGGCAATCCGGCAGCACCCCGACGGTGGCCTCGATCGGACAGGCGGCGATGCAGGAGGGGATGACGCATCTGGCGATCCCGGGGGCGACGGCACGGCTCGATGGCGGAGTCGTGCGGATCGAGATCCCGGCCGACAAGCTCTTTGAGCCGGGCACGGCGTCCCTCCTTCCCGCCGGGGCCTCGCTGCTGTCCCAGGCTGCTTCCGAGGTGCAGCGGGTCTATCCAGGGCAATTTGTCGGCGTCGAGGGGCACACCGACACCGAGCCGCTCCAGAATGCCAATTGGGGATCGCCTCACCAGTTGAGTGTGGCGCGCTCGAGCGCCGTGTTCGAGTTCTTCACCAGCCGGACGACGCTCAAGCAGGGGCAGCTGTTCCTGGTGGCGCACGGGCCGAATCACCCGGTCGTGTCCAACGCGACCGCGGCCGGAAGAGCGAGGAACCGGCGGATCGAACTGGTCATCTACCCGGAGCAGGCGGCCGCCGAGCCGGCTGGCACGGCCCCCGTCGACTGACGGCCGCTGCAAGCCCTTGCCGCCACCAACCCTCCCGGTGGGCGTGCCCCCGTCGTACACTCATCCCATGATCACGATCATCGACTACGGCAGCGGGAATCTCCGCAGTGTTCAGAAGGCTTTCGAGCGGATCGGGGCGGCCGCCCTGATCACCGACGACCCGCAGCGGGTGTCCGAGGCCGATCGGCTGGTGCTGCCTGGTGTCGGGGCGTTCGGTGACGCCATCGGACAACTCCGGTCGCGAGGTCTCGTCGAGCCGATCGTCGCCCACCTCGGCGCCGACCGCCCCTTCTTTGGCATCTGCATGGGGCTGCAACTCCTCTTCGAGACCGGCTGGGAGGGGGGCGAGCATCGTGGATTGGCGATCCTCGAGGGGGACGTCGCCCGGTTCGATCTCGCCAGTGGCATGAAGGTGCCGCACATGGGTTGGAATACCGTGGCTTGGCGAGACGTGGCTGGTGGCTGGGCGGGGACGCCGGAGGATTGGTACTACTTCGTCCACTCCTACACCGTCCGGCCGCGCGACCGGCAGATCGTCGCCGGAACCACCGACTACGGTGGCGACTTCTGCGCCGCGGTTCGGCGTGGCCGGCTGTTTGCGACGCAATTCCACCCCGAGAAGAGCCAGCAGGCGGGGATGCGTCTGCTTCGCACCTTCCTGGATGCCTGATCATCCCCGCAGTCCGTTGGCCGGACCGCGGCTTTTTCCTGCCGGCATGTTGTGCGAGACTGCTGCCTTTGCCCGTCGTCCCCAGTGGAGAATCTGGCATGGATCTGTGGCCCGCGATCGACCTGCGCGGAGGGCGCTGTGTGCGGTTGCTCCAGGGGGACTAC
>CANGIH010000341.1 GCA_947453875.1 Planctomycetaceae bacterium
CCTGCCGCTCCCCCGGCTCACTTGGGACGAGTGCATGGAGCGTTTCGGCCACGATGCCCCCGATCTCCGCTACGGCCTCGAGATCGTCGACCTTGGAGCCGAGGTGGCGACGAGCGATTTCCGGGTGTTCAAAGGAGCGCTCGAATCGGGGGGCCGGGTGCGCGGCATCCGCGTTCCCGGCGCGGCGTCAAAATTCTCGAGGAAGGAGCTCGACGAACTCACCGCCGTCGCCGTCGATGGCGGCGCGAAGGGGCTGGTCTGGCTCAAGGCCGAGGCGAGCGGTGAGTGGACAGGCCCGGTGGCCAAGAACCTCGGGCCCGACGTGGCGGCGGCGATCCGTACGAAGCTCGGTGCCGAGCCTGGGGATCTCGCCCTCGTCGTGGCCGACTCCTTCGACGTCTCCTGCAAGGCGCTCCACATGCTGCGGAAGCGCCTCGGCAGCCAGCTCAAGCTCTACGACCCCGCCGCGATGAACTTTTCCTGGGTGGTCGACTTCCCGATGTTCGCCCATGACGCGGAGAGTGGCGGCTGGGCGGCGATGCACCATCCCTTCACCGCCCCGCGGCTCGCCGACCGCGAGTTTCTCGCCTCCGATCCGGCCCGCTGTCGGGCGCAGGCCTACGACCTCGTCATCAACGGCTCCGAGGCCGGCGGCGGCACGATCCGGATCCATGACGGCGCCACGCAGGAGAAGGTGTTTTCGCTCCTCGGCATCAGCCCCGAGGTGGCCCGGGAACGGTTCGGCTTCCTCCTCGACGCCCTCCGCAGCGGCGCCCCGCCGCACGGCGGGATCGCGCTGGGGATCGATCGCTGGGTGATGCTCTTCGGCGGCCTCGATTCGATCCGCGACGTGATCGCTTTCCCCAAGACGCAGAAGGCGAGCGACCTCATGACCGGGGCGCCGTCGCCGGTCGATGCCAAGCAATTGGTGGAACTCGGCGTGCGGACGGTGGTGCCACCGCCGAAGACCTGACGCGCCGGGCGGCCTGGGGCCTCCGTCACCCGGTCGACACCGAATACCGGCCGCCGAGATGCTCGCCCGTTTCGAGGATCCGCCACCCGACGGCGGTGTCGAACGTACGCTGCCCCGGCAGCACCGTGTAGGGCTCGATGCAGACGGCGCGGCGATGGGGGGGAGTGAAGATCACACAGGCCGAGAAGGCCTCGCTCCAGGCGGCCCGGATCATGGCGCCACTCGCCGGATCGACGACCCGCGCGACGATGTCGCCCGAGCTCCCCCCTCCTTCCGCGAGAAGCCCGCAGAAGGGATCGTCGAGCGTGATGCCGCCGAGCGCCACGCGGCCCGGGAAGGCGATCCGCTGCCCGGAAGGCACGGGGCTGCCGACGGGGAGGAGCTGCTCCTGGGGCTGAAACCGCGTGGCGGGGATCTCGATCTGGCAGGCTTCCGTGTCGGCGCCGGGAATCACCGGCACGGGATGGTAGGGATGGAGCCCAAGGGCGGCGGGCATGGCGCCGTGAGCGAGGAGATCGAGATCGAGGTCGAGCCGATCGGGGTGGAGCGTCCAACTGGCGGAGAGTGTGAAGTCAGCCGGCCATGACTGCACGGCTTCGGGGGCGTCGATCGCGAGTCGAAACTCCGCGCTGACGGAGTGCCCGGTCTGTTCGCGGATCCGCCAGGGGCGGTCATGGGCGAGGCCGTGGATCGGCCTGCCGAACTGATCGCCGGGGGGGAGGGTGAAGGAGCGGCCCTGAAACTCCATCGTCGTGGAGGCGAGTCGGCCGGGGTAGGGGCAGAGGATCGGAATGCCACCGGCGGAGGGGCGGCCGGCCGGGGTGGCGTAGTCGTCGGGAGCCCAGAGGACGTCGCGGGGGCCCTGGGGGCTTTCGAGGATCGCCGACGCGCAGGCGCAGCCACGGCCGATGAGGATCTCGGCCCGGGCGGACGAGCCTGCAGCCTGAAGCGAAACCGACAGCGGTGAGGTGTTCATGCGCGGGAGCATACCGCATGGCTTCCGTGGCGACCGTGCGTGTGCAACACTTGGGTTCGATCGATCCGCCTTCCGGCGGATCGGCTCGGTACGGGCACGGGCAAATAGCTCAGTTGGTCAGAGCACCTCGTTTACACCGAGGGGGTCGGGGGTTCGAGCCCCTCTTTGCCCATTGAACACATGTCCACAGTTGCGTGATCCCCCGAGGAAACCGGCGTTTCCTGCGGGGATCACCCCTTCGCGTCGCACCACTCGGCGTCTGTGGCGGGCCGGTCGCTTTTGAAATAGCCGGAGGTCCTCCGGGTGGAACAGAGTCATCGATGACTTTTTCCACCGATAGCGACAGGCGGGGATCGATCGGTTCGCGTTGCCCCCCCGCCGAGGCGGCCGATGTGGAATTCTTGGGTCGATGGTCAGCCGGATGCGGCGGCGGTCGTCGGCGGTGAGAGAGTGCCTGTTGGCAACCACCTCCCCCTCTCACAGAAACGGTGAGATCGAATTCGCGAAGCGAGGGAACTGCTTCACCGAATTGCACAGCCCATCCCGAGGAACAGGGAGGCCCAAGATGGCGCCACGACCGCCGTTTCCCCCCCCTCACCGGCGGTAAAATCGACTTTTCTTTCGCGATACACGCTCCCCCATCCCCCCGTAATTTCACGGGCACAGATCCTGTGCGAATTGCAAGGCGGCGCAGGCACAGCCATTGCATCTGAGGAATTGCGAGTCGATCGTCGATGCCTGTGAGGGCATGTGGCGATCCTTGCGAGGCGGGCCGTCAGGCGGCGTGTCGCGAGGCTCGGGAGTGGCCGTCGTCAGCAAAGGACATCGTTTATGAGCAGCCGTGATCGTCAGAGTTCTGTTCTCGCCCGTTCCGTGGCGTCCTTTGCAGCGCTCATGCTCGTCTGCGCGATGGCAACGACCGGTTCGGCCGCTCCAGTCACCGCCAATGGCATCCACTGGACCGGTACCGGCGGTGGCTCGACTGATCCTTACTGGACGGTGGTCGCGTACCCCGGCACCTATCCCGGCGACTACAACGAGGATCCCTATGCCCCTCCTCCGTCGACTCCGATCACCCCCTACGCCGCCTTCATCCCCTCCGGCGGCACACCGCCCTACAACATCCCCAACCAGTGGTACGGCGGCAACACGAACCACGGCATGTACGACAGCCGCTGGATCGGCCTGAGCTTCAATGACGTCGCGTCGCTTTGGACCGGGAATGTCACGCCAGCCAACTACCAGGACTACACCACCGTCTACCGGTCTTCGTTCACCGCCAGCGGCACCGGCGAAGCCTTCATCTCGCTGCGCGTCGCCGCCGACAACGCCGTGACGTTCTTTGTCGCGAGCACCGACCCCGGCACTGGGGCAGACACCAACATCGATTACACGAATGTCTGGCGGCCGACGGTGGTTGGCCAGCAGGTCGGTGTGGAAAAAATCGGCCTCGGTTCGCTCGGCTGGGTGGAAGGGACTGTCAACGTCGCCGCCGGCACCAACTACCTCTACGCCGTCGTCCGTGACAAGCTGACCACGTCGGGGAGCGTCGGAAACTACGGCTTCACCGGTTTCATCGCCGTGCCGGAGCCTTCGTCGATCGTCCTTGCCGGCCTCGGCGTGGCCGGTTTCGCGCTTCGCGCGCTCCTTCGTCGGGGCAAGAAGAGCTGACCCTGCCTGCCGCGGGCAGTTGTCATCCGATCCAAGTGCGGGGGTTCGTTGGCCATGCGGCTGACGGACCCCCGCTCGCTTTCACTTCGATGCGATCAGCCCCACTGTTCACACGCCCTCTCGGGAGTCGTTCTTCGTATGA
>CANGIH010000342.1 GCA_947453875.1 Planctomycetaceae bacterium
ACGGACCGGAGATTGCCACCCGAACTCGGTGCCACTGGCGTTCACCTTCCAGATCCCGAGGCCCCGGTCGGGAAGGATGATCACGCGAGTCTTCCCGGCCACCAGTTCCACCATCCGCACCCCTTCGGCAAGGCCGCCGGTGAGCGTGCGACAGCGAACCGCGAGCGGCCCCACGGAGACGTCAACCTCAGGCCTCGGCGACAGGCCCACGCCCGGATGCTCGCTTGCCTCGATGATCGCCACGCGACGCGGTCCGCCCATCCTGCTTCTCCTCGTTCAAGCCCGGGCCGAATCCATTCGCTCCCGATCGCGCGACAACCCATGACGGCGCTCGGTCTGCATGCCCTTGAATTGACAGCAGTCTATCGCACGCAAGCCCCCCCGGCAGGGGCCTTCGCCTTCCCCGGTGACGGCAAGCCCGGCATCGACTACGCTCCGCCAGAAGCAAAGCAGGCACTTCCCGAGGCGACCGGCAGCCTCACACGCGCTCGCCGCCAGGCTTCCACCACGGACAACGCCCTCCCATGGCTCCCACTCTCGCCCCCTATTCCGATGCCGTGCGGCCCGAAGAGGGGCGTCGGCCGATCGCCGTCGTACTCGCCGCCGGCAAGGGAACACGGATGGGGAGCGACCTGCCCAAGGTGGTTCACGAAGCGGCCGGCAAGCCGCTGGTCCGCTGGGTGGTCGATGCGCTCCGTGAGGCTGGGATCGACGAGGTGATCGTCGTGGTCGGCCACCGCGCGGAGTTGGTCGAGGCCTGCCTCACCGATGCTCCCGGCGTCGCCTTCGCTCTTCAACGGGAACAGCGGGGCACGGGCGACGCGGTGGCCGCGGCAGCCGATCAGATCGAGCAGCGCATCGCCGGAGGGGACCGCGGGCGTCCCGTGGTCATTGTCTGCGGCGACTCGCCGATGCTGCGGCCCGAGAGCGTCCGCGGCCTCCTCGAACGCTTCGCATCCGAGCGTGCCGCCTGTCTCCTCGGCACCGCGGTGACCGCCGACCCGCAGGGTCTGGGGCGGATCGTTCGGGACACCGCGGGGCGATTCCAGCGGATCGTCGAGCAGAAGGATGCCAGCCCCGAGGAACGGGCGATCCGGGAGGTGAACATGAGCACCTACGTGTTCGCCGCCGATGCCCTCCTCCGGGCGCTCTCTCGGCTCGACAACGCCAATGCATCGGGCGAGTACTACCTCACCGACTGCCCCGGGATTCTTCTGGCCGAGGGCTGCGTCGTCGATGCCGTCGCCTGCCTCGCCCCCAGCGAGAGCCTGTCGGTGAACACGCCAGAACAACTCGCCGAGGTGGCTGAGGCGTTGCGGAGTCGCCCCACAGCCAGCGAGTCTTGATGAACCGTTGCCGCGGCATCACAGTGGTTCATCAGCGCTCCCCCTGCCGCGGCCAGTCGACCGTGTGCTTCCGTTTCCCCTCCGCCCGCCGGGACCGACCACGATGAATGACCTCAAGATCTTCAGCGGACCGGCCAACATCCCGCTCACGCAGGACATTTGTCGGTATCTCAATCTTCCCATGGGCAAGATCTCCATGGGGCGTTTCCCGGATGGCGAGATCTCCTGCAAGATCGACGAGGATGTCCGCGGGCGCGATGTATTCATCGTCCAGCCGACCTGCCCGCCGGTGAATGACCATCTGATGGAACTGCTGGTCATGATCGACAGCTTCAAGCGGGCCAGCTGCTTCCGGCTCACGACGGTGATTCCCTATTTCGGTTACGCCCGGCAGGATCGCAAGGACTCCGGTCGCGTGCCGATCACCGCGAAACTCGTCGCCAACCTCATCACCCGCGCGGGGGCCGACCGCGTGCTCGCCATGGACCTCCATGCCCCGCAGATCCAGGGCTTTTTCGACGTCCCTGTCGACCACCTCTACGCCGCCCCGGTCCTCAGCAACCATGTCCTCTCGATGGGGCTCCCCAAGGACGACATCGTCGTGGTCAGCGCCGACGAAGGAAGCATCAAGCGGGCCAGTGGCCATGCCTCCCGGCTGGGGGCTCCGCTGGCGATCGTCGACAAGCGGCGTCTCAGCGCCGACACCACAAAAAGCACCAACATCATCGGCGCCAGCGTCGAGGGGAAGGTGGCGCTGATGTTCGACGACATGATCAGCACCGCCGGATCGATCTGCTCTGCGGCCGAGGTGGTGCAGAAGCATGGCGCTCGGTCGATCTACGCGGCGGCCACGCACGGCCTGCTGGTGGGCCCGGCCATCGAACGCCTCCGCGCCGCCCCATTTGCCGGAATCATCGTCACCGACTCGATCCCCCTCTCCCCCGGCAAGCAGCTCCCCTCGATCACGGTGCTGTCGGTGGCCAGCCTTCTCGGCCAGGCCATCAAGCGAATCCACCGCAACGAGTCGGTGAGCATGATGTTCCAATAGCAGCTGTTTTTGCGAGCTTTTCCGCCTCCCGGGCGAGGCGGCGGAAGAGCCCTTCCGGCTGTTCCCTGTGAAACAGCCGCGTTTCCCTGGCTCATCTTGCGGAATCGCCGCGGCATGGCACAATGGAAGGCTTGCCGAAAGGAGCTTCCATGAGTGATTCCCTCGAAGTTGTTGCCCGTTCCGCCACCGGTTCCCGCGAGTCCCGCAGGCTCCGTCGACAGGGCATGGTGCCCGCCGTCCTGTATGGCCACGGCGAAAAGTGCGTCGATCTTGCCGCCCGCCGCGAGGCCCTCGAGGCGGTCGTTCGCCACGGGAGCCGAATTGTCGAACTGAAGGGGGCGGTGAAGACCAGCGCCCTCGTTCGCGACATGCAGTGGGACACCTTCGGCGTCGAGCCGCTCCATGTCGACTTCGTCCGCGTCGACAAGTCTGAGCGGATCAAGGTCCGTGTCCCCCTCGATCTCCGAGGCGAAGCCCCGGGCCACCGCGCCGGCGGCACGGTCAACATGGTCCTCCACGAGATCGAGATCGAGTGCACGCCCGATACGATTCCGGAGAAGATCCACGTCCACGTCGGCAAACTCGAGGTCGGAGGGACGATCAAGGTCCACGACATCGAACTCCCGAAGGGGGCCAAGGTGGTCACCGACGGAGACGAAACGGCGGTCAATTGCGTTGTCGCCTCGCACAAGCCGGAGGAGGCTGCAACAGCTGGTGTTGCCGAACCGGAGATCATCGGTCGCAAAGCCAGCGAGGAGGGGGATTCCGCCGGAGAGGGTTGATCCAACTCCCCGCGACAGGTCCACGCCGCTGCCGATCAAACCCCCGATGCCCTGCTCCCTGCCCTCCCCTTGATGGCGGCCGGGGCGCCGGGAGAGGGACGCCGACCTGCGGGGGTGCTTGTATCGGCTTCCGTCGCCGTTGGCGTTCCGCGATGGCCGAAGCGTCATGACCATGAAGCTGATCGCTGGATTGGGCAACCCGGGACGATCGTACGAGGGCACCCGGCACAACGTGGGCTTCGAGGTTCTTGAAGATCTCGCCCGGCGTGCGGGGAGCCCGGACCGCCGGGCCCGATTCCAAGGGGAATTTGCCCAGGTGACGATCCGGGGATGCCCGGTACTGTTGCTCTGGCCGTTGACCTGGATGAACCTGAGCGGGGCAAGCGTGCTGGCGGCACGAGACTTTTACAAGATCGACAGTGGGGACATCCTCGTCCTCTGTGATGACTTCCAACTCGCCACTGACACGATTCGGATTCGGGGCAGCGGGTCGAGCGGGGGGCAGAAAGGATTGGCCGACATTCTTGCCCGCCTGGGCACGAGCGACGTGCCTCGATTACGGTTGGGGGTGGGGCC
>CANGIH010000343.1 GCA_947453875.1 Planctomycetaceae bacterium
CGATCGAGAGCTGCTTGTTCGTCGGTCCGATCGAGCCGGCCACGAACCGGGGACGGTCAGGGGTCTTCGCGGTGGCGGCATCCGCAGCCTCGCGGGCCAGCTTGGCGGCGGCGAGGTTGAGCTCACGCACCCGGTCGTCGAGGCCGAAATCGGCCAAGGCAAGGGCGGTGGCGCCGAAGGTGTTGGTCTCGACGATGTCGGCGCCTGCCTCGAGGTAGGCGGCGTGGATCCCCCGGATCGCGTCCCCTTGCGTGAGCACGAGGATATCGATGCAGTTCTTCAGGTCTTTTGGATGGTCGCGGAAGGCCTCTCCCCGGAACCCCTGCTCGTCGAGGCCGAGGGCATGGACCATGGTTCCCATGGCACCGTCGAGGACGGCGATCCGGGTGGCAAGGAGGTCGCGGAAAGCCTTCTGGCGTTCGTCGCGGGGAAGCGTGGGCATGGTGACAGGCCCGGTCAAATGCCGGGGCTTTCTATGGGAACGAAGCGAACCTTCACGAACGCGTCATGATAGGCGACTAGGGGGATGGGGCATACTGCGAAAAGGTGGGGGAGAGCGACTGCCCGGCGGGCAAGCGCGTCATCGGCAGGTGGGGATGATGGCGGGGCTCCCGGAGGCCGAAGTCAGAGCCTTTCAAGGCCCGGCTCGGCTCGGGACGATGCCCTCCGGAGAGGCCTATGACGCACCGGGTTTTCTGGGGAGTGCCTGCTTCGATGGTGGTGATTGCCCGCATCCCTCGGCTCGACCGGTTGATCGACGATGCCGATGCCGGTCAGAAGCCGGCCGGTATCGCTGCGGACGCCGGTCCCATCGCCGCTGCCGAAACAGCCCCCCCGGACATCGTGCCGCGGGCGGCGCCGATCGCACCGGCACGGCGTCGGGAGGGCCTCCGCTTCCCGGTGGCATCGACGATGGTTCTTGCAGTGATCGCCGGCGCCTGCTGGGCGGCGGTGTGGCGGCAGGAACAGTTGCGGGCCGTGGAGGATCAGGCGACCGGGACGCACGCCGAAGGGATGGCGGCCCTGCCCGAATCGACCGGGCAGAACGATGGGAGCGTGACGCGATGACACTCGACTGGCTCGACCGGGCATTCGTCGGCAGGCTCAAGCCCGCCGTGCAAGTTCCCGCGAAACCGATCGTCCCCCCTTCCCTGTCGACGGTCGTCGCGATCATGCCTCAGCCATCGGCAGCGGAGCCGGAATGCGCCCTCGTCGTCGATCGACTCCTCGAGGTGGTGCCGACGGAATGGGATGGCCTCGCCGATTCGATCGAGGCGGTGGCCCGTGACGGCCGCCGTGTGGTGGCTGTGACGGGGGGCAAGCATGGGGAGGGACGATCGACGGTCGTTGCCGGGATCGAGGCGGTGCTGCGACGCCGGGGAAGGTGCGTGGCGATCGCCGACCGGGCCCCGTTGCTTCAGGACCCGGCCGAGGCTGTTGGTGCCCGGGCCGCCGACGTCGTGCTCGTCGATGCCGGGCCCTGGTTCACTTCCGGGCCGGTGCGCCGATCGAGCCTGGAGCGTGCGGCGCTGGGGTGCGATGCGGTGCTGCTGGTCCGTCGCGCCGACGCCCCCCCCTGCCCTGGCTGGGAGAAGGCCCTGGCAATGATCGGGCTGACGGTGATCGGCGAAGCGCTGACATTCGCGCTGCCGGCGGCGCAGGGGTGATCAACCGTGCCCCAGCCTCCTCCGCCGCCGATCCGCCTCACTCCGGCCCAGGAAGCGGCGCTCGCTCGCGTGCGGTTTGCATTCGAGGCGCCGGCGGGCATCGTCCTCCTCTGCGGCCCGGCCGGAGCCGGGACGACACTGCTGCTGGCCGAACTGGCACGGTCGCTCGACACCCGCGGTGATAACGCCCCGGGGAGCCGATGGATCCGGTCGGTGCCGGAGGTCGTCGCGGCGGCGAGAGCCGGCACGCCGCTTCCCGATATCCTCCTCGTCGACGAGGTCCATCATGCCGCCGCTGGCGAGCTCGCCGTTGTGGCTGGCTCGCTCGCGGGAGGGGCGGGCGATAAGGCAGGGATGGGGCTCCGGCCGCGCTGCATCGTGCTCGCCGGTCGCGGACGCCTCCTTACGCTCGTTGCCCGTGACAGCCAGATCGCCACGCGCGTCAGGCTCAGGGCGATCGTGCCCCCATTCACGCTCGACGACACCTGCCGGTTTGTGATCGACAGGCTCACTGGGCTCGATGGTGCCGGCCCGGAAGAGGGGGTGGTGCGCACCATCCACGAGATCACCGGCGGGATCCCCGCGGCGCTCGAGCGACTGGTCGCGCTCGCCGCCGCCACGACAGGCAGTGGCCGTCGCCTGTCAGTGGAGGATGTCGAGACGATCCACCGTCGACTCGATCCACGGGCGGTGTGAAGTCAGTCGATGGCCGCCACCGTCCGGGCGAGGTAGTCGGCCGTCGATCCGGCGGGGATCGTGCCGGCCGGAGGCGCAGCTCGGCCAGGTGCGAATGCCGACGCGTCGAGGTGCGTGGGGCGAGCCGTCATCAGATCGGCCAGGAGCACCGCGCTTCCGGTCGACTGATGAAGCCCGGCGCGGAAATGGCCGGCCGAGATGTAGACGTTGTCGAGATCGGGGAGGCGGCCGATCGTCGGTCGTCCGTCGGCGGTGCCCGGACGAAGCCCGGCCCACGATCGCTCGAAGACGCTCCCCGGCAGCTCGCCAAGGAGTGCCCGGGCGACTCCCTCGAGACGCTCGACCGTGTCCGGAGTGGTGGTGCAATCGAAGCCGATATCCTCGATCGTCGAGCCGACGAGGAGCCGGCCGTCGGGTCGCTGCACGAGGTAGTCGAGGCCGCGGTTGACGATCCGTGTGATCACCGGCCGCGGCAGGCGGAGGAGGACGATCTGCCCGCGGATCGGCCGTGTATCGAGCGCGATCCCAAAGGCGTTTGCCAAGCCACCGGTCCAGCTCCCCGCTGCGAGCACCCAGGCACCGGCGGCGATCTCCCCGGTCGCGGTCACCGCCCGCTCCACCCTCGTCCCCTGGATGACGAATTGGCGGACGTCGGCCTCCTCGATGACGACGCCGCGACTGCGACACGATGCCTCGAGGGCGTCAAGGTGCCGCGAGGGGCGAAACTGCATCTCGTCGCGGAGCAGCATGCCAGTGAGAATGGCCCCGGCATCGTCCCCCGACGCGAGGGCCGGCTCGCACGCCATCACCTCCTGCGCATCGAGGAGATCGGCAGCCGTCCCCTTCTCACGCCACCGCCCAGCGTCGGCCCGCAGCCGCTCGACCCCTGCAGCCGACCGGGCCAGATGGAGGCCCCCGCTCGGGAGGAGGCCGTTGTCGATGCCCGTCTCGGCCTCGAGATCCTTCGACCACGTTCGGTGGAGGGTGTCGCTCCAGGCCGTGAGCGCGTCGGCAGGGGAGATGCCGGCGTGCATCGGCGCCGGCGGGAAGATCCCGGCGGCCGCCCAGGAGGTGGTGTCGGCACCGCGACCGCGCGCGAGCAGACGCACCGTCATCCCCCGGCCGGCGAGTTCCCTGGCGAGGGAGAGTCCGATGATCCCGCCACCGACGATACAGCAGTCATTCATGGTGCGTTGGCCCGGAGGCCATCAGGCGTTGGTGGCGACGTTCGGCGTGTCGGCGATGTTCACCCACACATGCACATGGGGAGCGCCGCGGTAATACCAGACGAATGACGGCCCTTCGAGGCGCCAGTTGTCCCACACGCCGTCGTTGCCGACGTCAGCGTCGCGGTAGAACGCCAGCCGGCAGCGATCGAGGCCCC
>CANGIH010000344.1 GCA_947453875.1 Planctomycetaceae bacterium
ACGATCCCTACTTTCATCCGGCGTATGCGAGCGTCGTCCCCCTCCGCCTCGGCTCCGGCCCCGAGGCCTCCCGCGCCCGTCGCCCCCGGGTCCTTCAAGGCCTGCCGCCGGCGCTCGTCGTCGCCGGGATGCACCGCTCCGGAACATCGCTGGTCGCCTCGCTCGTTGCCGGGGCCGGGGTGTCGATTGGGGCGCGGTTGCTGGCCGCCGGACGCGGCAATGCCCGCGGCCACTTCGAGGATCTCGACTTCCAGGAGTTTCACCAAAGGGCGCTGCGGGCCAATGGTCTTCACGGCGACGGCATCGTGCCCGCCGGTCAGCCGGACGTGCCGGAGGCGCTCGAACCGCGAGCCCGCGAGCTCGTCGCCGCCCGGCGCGCCACCGGGAAGCCGTGGGGCTGGAAAGATCCGCGGACGCTGCTGTTCCTCGACTTCTGGAGCGAGGTGGCGCCCGAAGCCTCGTGGCTGCTCGTCTTCCGCAGCCCCTGGGAGGTGGCCGACTCGCTCTATCGGCGCCTCGACGAGACAACGACCTCTGATCCGCTGCTGGCCATTCACGCCTGGATGCACGCCAATCGCCTGCTCCTCGACTTTGCCCGCCGTCATCCCGGCCGCTGCCTCGTGCGCGAGTTGGGACAGGTGACGGCGGAACCGGGGCGCACGTTCGCTGCGATCCGTGACCACCTCGGCGTGCCTCTGGGCAAGCCACCGGCCTGCTTCGATCCCTCGCTCCTCGGCGGTGACCCGGCGATGATCGAGGAGCAGGCGGAACTCGTCCGCGCGCTTCTCCCCGAGGCCGATGCCCTCTATTGCGAGCTCCGTGCCCTGGCTGGATCGGAAACACCTCTGCCGACACCGCGCCTCCGCTCGCACACCGATCCGGGGCGGGCTGCCGCCGTGGCTGCTGTCTCGGCGTGGGCCCGCGGAAGCCGGATGCTGACGCAGGCCCGTGCCGCGACCGCGGCCGAACATGCGGCCACCGTCGCTCGTGACGAGGCCCTCCAGGCTGCCGCGGCCGCGCAGTCGGAGGGGGCACGCGCCGTCGCTGAGGCCCGTGACGAACTGGCCCGATCGGTGGCGGCTGCCCGCGCTGACGCGGCCCGGGAGATCGCGGCCGCCCGCGCCGAAGTGACGCGAGTGACGGCCTCCTGTGCCGAGACGACCCGGCAGGTGCACGAGCAGGAGGCTTTCCGAACCGCCGAGATCGCCCGGCAGCGGGACGAGATCGAGACCCTGCTTGCCGAGATCCACCGCACGCACATCCGCCTTGACGCAGCCACGGGCGTCGCGGCACTCAAGCCGAGGAAGGGGACGATCGACAAGGTGCGGCGCGAGGCCTCGAGGCTCGCCCGCCAGGCCCGGAAGATCGTCCGCGCGCAGGTGATCGGCACCACGAAGGGGGATCGACAGCGATGAGCGACATCTCCGGGCAGCCCATCGCCGCCGGGCCTTTCGAGCACCGATTCAGGGCCGTTCGCCGGGGGATCCATCCCGGCTCGCTCGGCATCGAGATCGGCCCGTACCTCAATCCGTTGGCGGCGAAGGCGGATGGTTACCGGACCCTCGTCGTTGATCGCTACGATCAGGCGACGCTCCGCGAGCGGGCACGGGCGAAAGAGATCACGCCTGAGGAGATCGAGCGGATCGAACCGGTCGATTTCGTCGGCGATGCGTCGCGCCTGCTCGATCTTGTCCGCGGGCAGGGATTCACAGGACGCGTCGACTGGATCGTCAGTTGCCACAATTTCGAACATCTCCCCGATCCGATCCGGTTCCTCCGCGACTGCGAGGCGCTCCTCGCACCGGGGGGGAGCCTCGCGATGATCGTCCCTGACAAGCGCGCCTGTTTCGATCGCTTCCAGCCGGCCGCAACACTGGCCGCGATGATGCACGCCGCCGAAGAGACCCCCACGCCGGCAACGGAGGCGTGGGCGGCCTTCCGGCAACGCGCTTCAAGCACGGTCCTCGACCGTGACGGGGCGAGGACGATCGCCTGGGGGCTCGCGGAGAGCGATCCGGAGCGGATGGTGATGGGGGATCCGCGTCTCCCGTACGGGCGTCTGCAGAGCCACCTCGCGGAGGGCCGTGATCCCGACTTTAGCGGGCACCGTTGGCGATGCACTCCTGCCGTGCTCGAGGCGATCCTCTTCGATCTCCGCGTCCTTGGCCTTGTTGGCCTCGAGGTCGCAGAGATGATCCCCACGGTCCATGGGGAGTTCACGGTCCGGCTCCGCGCCGCGGCGCCGGGGGAACTCTCCGTCGAGGAGATTTGCCGCCGGCGGACGGAGCTCCATCTCCGGGCCGAGGACGAGGCGGCGGTGGTGTCGAGGGCCTACATGGCGCTCGAGGCAGAGCTGGCGGCGGCCCGGGCGGCGCTTGCGGGGGTCGCCCACGCGGCGTGAGGATTCAGTTCGTCGAGGGTGTCCACCGCCGACGCTCCCCTCGCAGCCGACATCGCGGCGTGCATTCCTCGGGCCTGTGGGAATCGGCTATAACGCCGGGCGTTGGCCCCAGACGCCCCGAGGAAGATGCCGATGATGCAGACGCATGAAGAACAGGTGCTCGTGGTGCCGCGGGCGGTGTTCGAGCGGGTCGGGGTGTTTCAGGGCTTCAGCGCCGACACCGCCGCTTATCTCCCCCATCTCCTCGATCCACGTCACACCTGCTGGCAGCCGCGCGGGAAGGTCGAGGAGGATCCCTCCTTCAAGCAGCTGATTCCCTACTGTGTTCTCTCGTCGATCGGCGAGGATGGCACGCGGCGATTTCTTGCCTACACCCGCGGAGGTGGGCAGGGGGAGGCACGCCTGCGGGCGAAGCGATCGGTGGGGATCGGTGGCCATATCTCCACGCTCGATGGCGGCGAGGGGGACGACGCCTCGTACGAAGCGGGGATGCGCCGCGAGCTCGACGAGGAGGTGGCGATCGGTGGCGCCTGGACGGCCCGCTGCGTCGGCCTCATCAATGACGACGCCACGCCGGTGGGGAGCGTCCATCTCGGCATCGTCCATGTCATCGATCTTGAGCGCCCCGAGGTGTCGTCACGCGAGGCCGATCTGGTCGATTGCGCCTTCGCGACGCTCGACGAGCTCCTCGCCGACCGGGACCGTTTCGAGACTTGGTCGCAGATCACCCTCGACGCTCTTTGCTCCGGCCGGCTGGCCTGAACGCGGAGCGAGGCGGCAAGGATCCGTGCGGAGGTCACCATGCCGATCTACCTCGACAATCATGCCACCACCAGGCTCGATCCCCGCGTCCTCGAGGCGATGCTCCCGTGGTTCACCGAACGCTATGGCAACGCCGGCAGCGCCACCCATGCCATGGGGCGGGAGTCGCGTGACGCCGTCGAGGAGTCGCGGGCACGGATGGCCAAGGCGGTGGGGGCCGACCTGCGGGAGATCGTGTTCACGTCGGGCGCCACCGAGGCGATCAATCTCGCTCTCCAGGGGGCGGCGGCGCGGCGCGACCGGCCGGGCTCGATTCTCGCGCCGGCGACCGAGCATCCGGCGGTGCTCGACACGCTCGATCATCTCGGTAGGCGCGGGCATCGGTGCACGCGATTGCCAGTCATCGGGCAGTCGAGTCCAGGGGTGGCAGGGAGAATCGACCCGACGGTTTTCGATCTGGCCTGGGACGACGACACCTTCCTCGCCGCGCCGCCGCCCCCTGGAGAGCGAGATTGATCGCCTCGGTGGCGCCCGACGTGAACACGATCTCCCGCAGGTCGGCCCCCACCGCCTTGGC
>CANGIH010000345.1 GCA_947453875.1 Planctomycetaceae bacterium
AGCCCGCCGGCTGGAGGTGGACACTCGTGGTGAGGTGGAGCGGGTGGGGAGCACGCTCGAAGCGGCACTCGAGGAACGCCGCCCCCCACTCTCCGGCAGGCGGGCGCAGCGTGGCGTGGAAATGGAGGCCGCCCCTTTCGACGGGCGTGGCGTGCCATTGGGCCCGGCGGAAATCGCGATCCGGGGCCGATGCCTGCCAGAGGAGCACTTCGGCGGGCGGCTGATCGCAGGAAAGAGCGGCCAGGGTGGGAGCGAACGCCCCCGGAGAGGCAGCCAGATCCCGGGCGGCGGTGAACGACCAGCGGAGCTCAGGGAGCGGGGCGATCCCCGAAGTGTGGCGAGCCATCGCGGCGAGGAGCCCCGCGAGCCGGTTCCACGGAAGACCGTGACCGGCATTGGCGCAGTAGGAGATGGCACACGGGCCGGCGAGACCATCGCGGTAGAGATCGAGCGCCCCCAAGGGCCAGTAGGGATCGTTCGTTCCCAGCGCCACGATCTTCGGCTGGGGGATCGCCCGGCGATGTGACCAGGGATCGACCACATCGAGCAGTTCACGGCCGCGCGGGGTGGCGAGCAACCGCTCGATGCCACGTGAGGTGTAGTCGTCGAGCATCTCCGACATCCGGCCCCCGAAAGCCTCCAGCTGCAGCGGGATATGCCGCTCGAGGCGGAGCATGTCGATCACCGCAGGCACGATCCCGACCACCCGGTCATCAGCCGCCGCCGCCAGCCAGCTTGTCCAGCCGCGTTTGCTCGCCCCGCCGAGCACGAACCGCTCGACGGGGCTGCCCAGACCGTCCGAGATCCCGGCGGCGGCCCCCATCGCCGCGACCACGGCCTTCACCATCGGCAGGAGGAGGGGCCAGTCGGCGTCGCCGGTGCGGACATACTCGGCGAACGAGTGGGCGATGAGGTCGTCCTCGACCATTCGGCCGAACATCGGCTGGCAGGGGACCTGGTTCACGACGGCGGCGGGCATCCCGGCGCCGCACGCCAGGTCGGCGAGCCAGACGACATCGGCTGGAGGGGCCTGCAGGCGAGCACCTGCAGCGGGGACGTCGGCCCTCGAGCCCCCGTCGATCCAGAGGATCATCATCCCCGTTTCACATCTCTGTCGCGGGACGACGACGGTGAGCTCGTGGGCCCACGAAGCCCCGCGCCAGGTTTGGCTCGTCAACCTGGCGCTGCTCCAGCCGGCTCGAGCCGCACCTTCCCCCCAGGCACCGGAGCCGACGATCTCGACCGCCCGATCGGGCGCGGGTGACGCCGCGAATGCCCGCAGGACCTGCAGCCCACGCGGATCGGCCGAGGCCGACGTGTCATCCATCGTGTCGGCCCCCGTCCGGGGCATCAGGAGGGCTTGGCACGGCGATGGTGGGAGGTGGGGGCACGTTCGTATTGGGCGGCGATCCGCCGGGCGGTGTCAAGCATCCGGTCGCGCACATCAGCCGGCTCGAGTACCTCGGCGGCGTCGGCCAGGCCGAGCAGTTGCGGCACCATCTCTTCGTCCCAGGCGCGGTCGATTTCGAGGATCACTCCGCCATCGTCCTGCGGGACCACGCGCTGCCGGGGGTGGAAAGGCTTTTCGGCCACCCAGCGGGAACGGACAGCGGCGACCTTGATGCGGAAGCGACGCGGCGGCCGTGGTGAGCGAAACATCGTCATGCTGTCGGCGAGAAGGGATTCGACCGTCTCCGGGCGGGGCGTGAAGGGGCGTGATGTCGCCCTGGCATCGACGAAGCGGTCGAGCTTGTAGAAGCGGATCGCCTCGTCGCTCTCTTCCGAAGAACGGGCCGATGCCTTGGTCGACGGGCTGGCGGGGGCCTTGTAGGCCGCGACATACACGCTTCCGTCGTAGACGACCATCGCTTCGGGGCGGATGATGACTGTTCGCGGGCGTTCATCGGCGAGGGCGCGGTAGCGGATCGCCAACTCGAGCGAGTTGCGGATGGCTCGGTTGACGGCGTTGAGCGTCCGGGTGGTGTACTTGGCGCCGGCAGGGCGGGGGTGGACGAGGAGTCCTTCGCGGTGTTTCTCGGCATAGTCGAGCAACTCAGGGGTGGCGATCCGTTCCACGCGGGCGATCAGCTGGCTGATGCCGCGCCAGTAGAAGGTTCCGGCGAGCGGCGTGAGAAACTCGCGGGCGGCAGCGAGAGAGAGCAGTTCCGGGAGTGACACCACCGGCCCGTCGAGCCCTCCGGCCCCTTTCTTGGGTACGATCCTCCAGGCTTTGCGGGCCGTGCCGCGTCCATTGCGCTGGCTTTCCTCCCGAACGTCGTATCCGAAGGTGACGAGGAAACCGACGTCGCGACGGATGTTCCTATCGGACATGTCGTCGATGACGCCGCGATCCTTCAAGCGTTCCTTGAGCTCCAAGGCCGAGAGGGCAACTCGGGCGGCGGAGAGGATGTCGATGAGATGGAAGACGCGAAGCAGTTGCTCGTGCCGGCCGAGCGAATCCATGGTGCTGATTCCTGGTGGGGCCGCCGCGGAGGAATAGGAGGTGTCCACTTCACCAAGAAACTTACATTCTCGCAAGCCGCTGTCCGGTCGGACCAAGGTTGTCCGCCTTAGTCAGTAGGGTGCTACCTGCTGCGCGGGACGGCATGGGGATCGGGGGGCGACACGATGACGCTACATAATGATTCGATCCGCTCAACCTCCGTGCGCGTGGTCGATACCCACGCTCCTCGGCAGGCTTCCGAAGGCCCGGCAGAGGGGCCCCCGGCACGGCGGGGCTCGGCCAGCCGGCCGATCTACCGTCCGTTGATCATCGGTCCGGCGATCCTCTACCGGGTCGCCGACACCCAGCCCCATGCTTCTCCCCCGCAACGGCCGGAACGGCGGCCTTGGCAGGTCGATCTGGTTGCCGGCAGCCGTCTCCGTCCTGTGGCGCCCCGGTCGCTTGTCGGCATCGAGCGGGTGGAGGCATGGCGCCGGCGTGCAGGCTGCGACGCCCGCGTAGGGGCGGCGTTGATCTCGTGCTGCGACATCCGCTCGACGACCGCGGAGGGGGCGATGGACCAGCCAGCCCCACCGCAGTCTGGAGCCTGCGAGGACGGCCGGAGTGAGGCGGCATCAGGGCAGCTTCCGCCAGCGTCTCGCTTTCGGTTTGCCGACACCCGGCGGGGCGGGGCGGTGGAGATCTATGGCTGGGCGCTGATGTATCAACTCCCGGGCATGGTCGATCGGGCCTTGATCGACCCCCACGACGAACTCGACAGCCTGCCGGCGTTTTACGAATCACCACTCGAGCTGGTCGATCGATCGGCCTTCCTGGCGTCGCGGGGCATCCCCAGCCGACCGATCGCCCTTCTGACCCGTCCCGATGACTTCGTCTCCGCCGGAGTCGGCGGGGCGCCGCTGACCAACGTCCACTTTCCCCGGGCCCGCTTCCGCCGGCCGGCCGATCTCAGCCGAATCTTCTGAGACTCTGCCCGAGGCTCCGCGCTCCTGATCGGCAGCCGGAGCCCGCCGATCACCCGGCGTTGCCGAGATCCTCCTGGAGCGCGAGCCAGCGTTCCTCGGCTTGGGAAAGTTTTTCGGCAAGCGCGCTCATCTCGGCATGGAGGCGAACCGCCTCGGCCGGGTCGGTGGCGGCGAGCAGCGCGGCATTGGCCTGCTTCTTCTCGGCGTCGAGTTTGGCGATCGAGCGCTCGAGATTGGAGACCTCGCGGCGGAGTTCGCGGTCGTTCTTCTGGGGAGCGGATTTGGCCGGTGTCGGGCTCGCGCCGCGCCC
>CANGIH010000346.1 GCA_947453875.1 Planctomycetaceae bacterium
CGACTGGTGGAGATCCTCTTCCGCCGCCAGCGGATGCCGGAAGCCATCGAGCAACTGCGGCGCATCGTAGCCCTCGAATCGGCCCGCGACACGACGACGATCATCTGGGCCCGCCGAATGCTTGCCAGCCAGCTGGTGACCAGTCGCGGGTATCGCGACTTCCAGGAGGCCCTAGCGCTGCTTGGCCAAAACGTCGACGAACGGGGCGTACAGCTGACGGAGGACTTGGCCATGTCGGTCAACCTGCTCCTGCAGCGTGACGAGCCGGCAAGTTGGAGACAGGCCCTCTCGATGCTCGATTCCCTGGCCACCCGCAGGGCGCTCGGCGTCGATGAGCGGGTGATGCAGGCCCGCCTCCAGGCGAAGCTCAATCCGAAACTGAAGACGAAGGCCCGTGACGAGCTCATCGCCATCGCCGCTACCTCCGAATCGAGCAACACCGTCGTGGCGGCGCTTGTCGAGATGCTCCTCGACGGGAACGATCCGACCATGGCGAAGCGATGGATCGAGAAGCTGCGGGCCGTGGCCCCGGATGCGCCGGCCACACTCCGCCTCGACGCAAAACTAGCCCTGGCGCAGAACGACCGTGACGAGGCGTCCCGGATCATCGCGAAGCTCATCCCCGATGAGCCCGTCGATGCCCGCAACGCACAGCGGATGCTGACTGGGGCCGAGATCGCCGAACAGCTCGGTTTCCCCGAGGTAGCCGAACGGGTGTTCGCCGATTTTGCGACCCTGTCACCGGATGGTGCAGTCCTCCACGCGCGTGCGCTCGGCCGCCGGCATCAGACCACCGAGGCGATCGAACAGTTGGAGTCGGTCAGGGAAAAAATCTCCGTGACCATGTTCCTCGACGCCCTATCCGCCGTGCTCCGCGGCCGCAGCGGCTCGCTCGATGAGGAGACGCTTGGCAAGATCGATCGCTGGATCAGTGCGGCACGGCGGGAGAATCCCGATTCCCCGGATGTCGAAATCCAGACGGCACTCCTCGCCGACCTGCTCGGCCGGTCGGACGATGCCATACGTTCGTACCGCGATCTCCTCGCTTCCAACAAGCTTTCCCAGCTCCAGTCGGGGATCGTGGCCGGCAACCTCGCCTGGTTGCTTGCCCGTCCCGAAACGGCCGACGAGGCCAGCGAGCTCGTCGACCGCTCGATCCGGGAATTGGGTCCCCACCCCGACGTGCTCGACACCCGGGCACTGGTACGGCTGGCGAGAGGGCAGACGATTTTGGCGCTCGAGGACATGGATGACGCACTCCTCTCCCCGACACCGATCAAATACATCCACCTCGCAGCCATCCGGGTGGCCGCCAACGACATCGATGGGGCGAGTGCGGCCCTCGAGCAGTCGAGGGAGGCGGGCTTGGCAGATCTGCAACTCACCGCGGAGGAGGCGGCGCGCGTCGAGAAGGTCGAGGCTGCGATCGCGGCGAGGCGGGGAGAGTCCTGAGATGAGGATCGGAGGGAAACGAGCAGCCGTCCGCTCCGGCATGGCGCTGGTCAGCTGGCTTGCAGCCTGCGGCGCCGCTGCCATCAGCGGCGCCGCCGAATGGTCGGTGCCGATGGGGGGCAACGCCTTCGTCGTGGCGTCGAAGCCGGGCTCGAACGACGGTCTCCAGCGGGGAGGGGCGGAAGTCCGCTGGCACGACCCGGAGACGACCTGGACGGTGTGGTTTCATGTCGACCGCCCTGCCGCCGTCGAGATCGCGCTGATGTCGGCTGAGACCGGCGGGAAAGCGGAGGTCGAGGCGACGATCGGCGATCGCATGGCCACCGCCACGCTGCCCGGCGGGGAGGGGTCTGCAGCCGATTTCGGGCGATTCGATCTGCCCGACGCCGGCTATGTGAAGGTGGAGCTTCGGGGCCTGAAACGCGAGGGGGGCGCCTTCGCCAGTGCTCCCACGCTCCGCCTCCGCTCCGACACGGCCGACCTGACGGTCACCGCCGTGACCACCAACGACGGCGCCATGTTTTATTGGGGGCGCCGCGGGCCGTCGGTCCACCTCGGCTACTCGATGCCAGCGGAGAAGGACATCGAATACGCCTATGGCGAAGTGACGGTGCCGGAGGGGGGGGACGCCCTCGGCAGCTTCTTCATGGCCAACGGATTCGGGGAGGGATACTTCGGCATCCAGGTCAACGGCCCCGCGGAGCGTCGCGTGCTGTTCTCGGTCTGGAGTCCCTTCACCACCGACGACCCGGCGAAGGTCCCCGAGGCCGATCGCGTGACGCTGCTGAGGAAGGGGGAAGGTGTGCGGACCGGTGAGTTCGGCAACGAAGGGAGTGGCGGACAGAGCTTCCTCGTCCACCCCTGGAAGGCAGGCACGACCTACCGCTTCCTGACTCGCGTGGAACCGGCAGGGGACGACACGACCACCTACACCGCATGGTTCGGTGAAGGGGACTCGTGGAGACTGATCGCCTCGTTCCTTCGGCCCCGCACCGACCGCCACCTCACCGGCTTCCACTCCTTCCTGGAGAATTTCCTCGACACGACCGGCAACGTCGGACGACGCGCTCGCTATGCCAATCAGTGGGTCCGCGATACCGAGGGCACCTGGCATCCGGTGACGACCGCGCGGTTCACAGGCGACGCGACCGCGTCCGGAGGCCACCGGCTCGACTACGCCGGAGGGCTCGAGGAAAATGGTTTCTACCTGCGGAACTGCGGGTTCTTCTCGCCGCCAGTGAAGATCGGCACGGTGTTCACACTCGACCCACCGCCCGCCAAACGCCCCATCCTCGACCTCGACGCCTTACCTTGAAACCGCTCGACACCAAGACACCATGAACACACGCTCCTTCGGTCGGACAGGCTGGCAAGTCACGGAAATCGGCTTCGGCGCCTGGGCCATCGGCGGCGGGCAATGGGGCGGGGCCGACGAGACGGAGTCGATGGCGGCCCTTCATGCCGCCCTCGATGCCGGCATCAACTTCTTCGATACCGCCGACGTCTATGGTGACGGCCTCTCCGAGCGGCTCATTCGTCGGCTCCGCCACGAACGGCCGGAGCCTTTCTACGTCGTTTCGAAGGCCGGCCGACGGCTCTCCCCGCACACGGCCGACGGCTACAATGCCGCCAACCTCACTGCATTCGTCGAGCGGAGTCTCGCCAATCTCGGCGTGGAAACGCTCGACCTCGTCCAGCTCCATTGCCCTCCCACCGACGTCTACTACCGTCCGGAGGTTTTCGAGGCTCTCGACGGCTTGGTGAAGGCGGGCAAGATCCGCTTTTACGGCGTGAGCGTCGAGAAGGTCGAGGAAGCGCTCAAGGCGATCGAGTACCCCAACGTCCAGTCGGTACAGATCATCTTCAACGCGTTCCGGCTGCGGCCGGCGGAACTTTTCTTCGAGCAGGCGCTGCGAAGGAAGGTGGCGGTCATCGCCCGCGTGCCGCTGGCCAGCGGCCTCCTCTGTGGGAAATTTGACGCTTCGAGCCGCTTCGCGGCGGAGGATCATCGCCACTTCAACCGCCAGGGGGCGATGTTCGACCGCGGCGAGACCTTCTCCGGCGTCGACTACCAGACCGGACTCGATGCCGTGGAGCAACTCCGCGACCTCGTCCCTGCCGGCGCCACGCTCGCGCAGTTCGCCCTCAAGTGGATCCTCTCGTTCGAAGCCGTCACGACCGTCATCCCTGGTGGGAGGCGCCCCGATCAGGTGCTGGCGAACGCCGCGGCGGCGAACCTGCCTCCCCTGTCGCCACGGGCGATC
>CANGIH010000347.1 GCA_947453875.1 Planctomycetaceae bacterium
CCCATCAGGGGAAATAGTGACCCGCTGACCGCGCTCGGCGAGGATCCCGCGGCCACGTTCCTCGTAGTTGATGCCGGAGTAGGTCGGGCCGGAGTCGATGTCGGCCTGGTAGCCACCGACGACGAAATCGCCATGGTCGTGGCTGCGGTACTGGATGCCGCTGTTGCCCCCGTCGATCTTGTACTTGAGCTTGAGCTCGAAGTCGTCGAGGGTGCCCTGACGCCAGATCAGGAAGGTGTTGCCATTGGTCGGCTTCTCGGCCGTCGTCGTGCCGACGATCGCGCCATCCTTCACCGTCCAGAAGTCCTTCCCTTCCCAGCCCTCGAGCGAGGTGCCGTTGAAGATGGGAGTGAAGCCTGCATCGGCCTCGGCGGCGGTCGAAGCTCGGCCGCCGAAAAGGGCGGCCAACAGGGTCACCACCAGAAACAATCCACTCGTCCTGCCACCCGTCCAAAAACGTGCTGCGCGCACCGGTCACCTCCGCATGGGGTCAACGGAGGCGCCGCCCGTCCGTCGGTCGGTCACCCCCGACCGGATAGTCTGGCAGGTTCGCAGGGGCGGGGCACAATCCCGCTCAGCTGCCAGCCGGGACGGCGGGCCGCCCCGCGGGGCGGAGGCGGTTGGTGTCGAAGGAGCTGCGATCGAGCCCCATCATGTCGAGGAAGGTGTCGACCCCCACCACCCGGACACCGAGCCGCTTGGCTTCCTTGAGCATCCGTTCGCGGCGGGTCTCGTCGGCCTGCCTCCAGCCGGCGGGGCGTTCGCCGGCGAGAACCCGCGGGGGACCGGCATCGACCAGAAGCGTCGTCGACGGCGTCACCGAGGGCTCGACGCGGCCGCCGCTCCTCTCCACGAGGCGGGCGAGGTCGTCACTGTCCTGACCCCCGTCGCGATCGACCTGCACGTACCCGACAAACACCGCCTCGAAGCCCTGGCCGGGGCTCCACAGGCTCGTGGCCACGCCGTCGCCGGCGAGGATCGGATCACGCGTCGACTGATGGCGGACGCGGGCGCGGGCGGCGCGCGGTCCCTCGATCGCCTGGATTTCGACGACAGCCTTCTTCGCGCCGATCTGCGGCCGCGGATCGTTGGGGTTGTAGATGTTGAAGATCGTGCCGGTGCGGAGGCCCTGTGTTGAGCCGACGTCGAGAAGGAGCGTGCCCTCGACTTCGTTGACCGACACCACCTGCCCGTCAAAACCGTCGATCCGGTCGTCCTTCGGCGTCGCCGCGAGCACCATGTCCTGGACGCTCTTGTCGGCCACCCGGAGGTCGGAAAGGATCTCGTTTTGGCGGGCGATCGTCCCCTCGCGCCGGCGGAGTTCGTCGTACAGCTGGGCCACCTGCCCCTCCGCCTTCGCCCCCTTGTACTTCGCCTGCTGGTCAACCGCGACGAGTTGCTCCCCCTTGGAGATCTCATCGACGAGGAGCTTCATCCGTTCGGAAGCCTCGTTGGCCTTCTTGAGATCCGTCTGGAGTTGGGCCGTCAGCTCTTCATACTGCTCGCGGCCCTTGTTGAACTTCGACCGCTCGTCGGCGAGCGTCGCCTCGAGGTCGCGGTACTTCTTCTCGAAGGCGTCGAGGCTGTCCTTCGACTGCTGGAGTTGCTTGTTGAGCGCCTCTTCGGTGGCACGCTTCTCCGCCTGGAGCGTCTTGTTGGCCTCGTCCTTGCTCTTGACGGCGCCGAGCAGCCAGTCGGAGAGCTTCAGATAGGCCTTCTGATCGTCCCGGTAATCGCCATACTTCTTCTCGAAGGCCTCGTTCGTCTCCGTCTCGACGTCGGCGACCGCCTTGTCCTCCGGGAAGCCGAGGATCCCGAGCAGCTTTGCCCGGTCGTCGGCAACCTTCTGCATCTCCCCCTTGGCCTTCGAGGCCTCGCCATTAGCGGTGGCCATCGCCGTCTCGGCGTCGGAGGCCTTCTTGAAGAACAGGTATGTCGTCACCGCGAGGATGAACGTGAGCATCACGAACACGATCAACGCGATGGTCAGGCCCTGCTGGGCGCTGGCACGATTGGCGGCCATCTGCAAGTTCCCCGGGGAGACGGCTGGCCTTCTTGGCCGCCGGCGGACGATCAAGGTGCCTATCGACGCCGGGCGCCGCCGGAATCGATAGTCCTACCGATTGTACGGATCGTGACGGCCGGGGGGTCTGTCAGGCTGTGCCGTGGGCCACGCGACCCACCCCGAGCGACTCCCAGGTGACGGTACGCCCCCCGGCTGCCATCTGCCCCATCACCGCCAGGGCCGTGGCCCGGAGCAGATCCCGCCCCGCGGAGCCCCTCTCCCCCGCTCCTGATCGGAGTTGGCGGAGGAGGAAGTCCATGGCACGTTGGTACATCGCGCCCGCGTCAGAGCCCCGCGTGTCAGGGGCCTCCCAAGTTCCATCCTGGCCGTCGATCGAGGCCGCGATCAGATCGGCCCGCCCCCGGCTCCCCACGACCGTCTCCATGGTTTCGCCACGGGGGGCGATCGACCGTCGGCAGAAGGCGTCGACGGTGGCCCCTGAGGCAAACCGGTAGCGGACATGAATCCCGGCGGAGTCGGTGCCGGGGAGCGTCGCCGCGACGGGGAGTGGCGTGGCCGACAGCGGAGAATCGTCCCCGAGGAGCCAGAGGGCCCGGTCGAGCGCATGGACATGATGCTCGACGAAGTGGCCGCCGGAGAGGGAGGGGTGCGCGATCCAGTTGCGCTCCCTGGTCTCGGCTGAAGTGGCACCGGCCGGCTTCCACCAGGGCAGTTGGAGATCGTGATGGAGGACGATCGAACGGATGCTCCCCACCGCGCCGTCGCGGATCCGGCCGATGGTCTCCATCGTTGGTCCGTGAAACCGACCGCACAAGCCGGAGGCGACGACCAGGCCCCGCGACTCGGCCTCCGCAAGCGCTCCCGCCACCTCACTCAGGCCCGCCGGATCGATCGCGGCAGGGGTCTCGCACCAGACATGCACGCCGGCGGCGATCGCCGCGGCGAGATGGGCGGGGCGGCTGCGGGGAGAGGCGGCGAGGATCACCAGATCGATTCCGCAGTCGAGGAGCGACTGACAGCCATTGACGCCGACGAACCGCCGTGCCGCCGGAACGTCGAAGCGGTCGCCGATGGCGGCGGCGATCGTGTCGGCACTCGAGTCGATCTGGTCGTCGAACAGGTCGGCCATCGCCACCACGCGGACATTTTCATCGGCAAGGGCCGCCTGGACCGCCGCTCCGGTGCCACGACCGCCGCAGCCGATCACGCCGACACGGATCGTGCCGCGACCATCGCCAGCCAGCGCACCGGCGCCGGGGAGGACGGTGACCGGGAGGAGCGAGGCGCCAGCCAGGAGGGTGCGACGGGAGAACGCAGGGACACGAAGGGGCGTGGGCATGCGGTGGACTCCAGGAACGGGAAAGCAGATGGAGGCAGGGGGCGGGGGCAGTCCCACGGCGCGGAGCCGCGGACCGATGCGCCGGCGGCGACTACTGTAGCAGGATCGCTGCCCCCCTGGCCCCTCTCGACCGGGCGGGGGCGGCGTCACTTCCAGCGGGCGAGGAACTTCATCAGTGGTTCCTCGAGTTCACGCGGTTCGACACCGAAGGCGGTCACGAAGTCGCGGCGCCGTTCCTCGGGGGAATCGTCGCTGAGGGGCGTTTTCGACCGTACGACGGCGAGGTATTCGACGAGGGCCTGCTTGCGGGTCTGGGCCAGGAACGCGGTCAGCGCCCAGGCCCGC
>CANGIH010000348.1 GCA_947453875.1 Planctomycetaceae bacterium
AAAGCGCGACAAGGGGCGCGGACACGAGGTCGTGTGCCGCCGCCTCGGCGGCGGCACGGCCAGCCGGCGTCAGGGGAATGTCGAGATTGCCGCGGATGCGGCCCTGCAGGTCGTAGTCGGTCGTGCCTGATCGCACCACGACGAGAAGGTCAGCCATCGAGGGAAGGGCTCCGGGGGAAACGATCCGCGGCATGGGCCGCGTCGCCGGCGATCCGCTCGAGGTCGCGGATCGCCCGGGCGTAGTCGGGAGACTTGATGACGGCGCTGCCAGCGACAATCAACTCCGCGCCGGCTGCGGCCACGGTGCCGATCGTCGCGGTGGAGATGCCGCCGTCGACGCCCAGCCGGACCCGCCGTTGTCGCGCGGTGCGGGCGGCGGCGAGCGCCGAGAGTTTGGGGAGGGCGCGGGGATCGAAGGCTTGGCCGCCGAAGCCGGGCTCGACGCTCATCACGAGGACGCCGTCGCAGCGATCGAGATGGGACAGCGCCCGCTCGACGGGGGTGTTTGGGCTGACGGCCAGATGGGCCCGCGGGCCGAGGCGGCGGATCGCGTCGAGCGTCTTCGCAGGGTCGGGGAGCGCCTCGACGTGGACGGTGAGAATGTCGGCTCCGGCGCGGGCGTAGTCGGCGAGCCAGCGATCCGGATCGGCCACCATCAGGTGCACCTCGAGCGGCACCGTCGCCGCCCGGCGCACCGCCTCGACCACCACCTGGCCGTAGGTCAGTTGGGGGACGAACACCCCATCCATGATGTCGAGGTGGATCGCGGCGGCGCCAGCATCCTCGAGGCGACGAATCTCCGCGGCCAGATGGCCGAAGTCGCAAAGCAGCAACGCGGGAAGGACAACGGGACCACGGCTCTCGACCCTGGCGGCGAGGGCGTCGGTGGCTTGGCCCGCGGAAAAATTGCCTGCCGGGGAGTTCACACGTGTCGGTCGCTCGTCGCGACCGGCCTGCATCGATTTGAGCTGGCGGTCGCTCCCAAAATGAGAGCCCTTCGCCAGCGTTCGACAGTCTACCACGACCGTCGCCCGGCGGTGGAAAGGGACGCTTCGCCACCGCTGCCATTCCGGGACGCAACCCGCTGTCTGCGATAGACTTGCATGCCGTGATGGAATCCGTGCCGGGGGCCTGAATCCCCCCCGCGGACACCCCGACAGAGGAGGTTGATGCCGTGGCTGATCGCGCCCGCTCCCTGCAGGTCCAGCCGGGCCCACCCGGCCCGCGGGCCCATGTTCTCCACGAGGCCAATTACGCCCAACTGCTCGAGCGGCGTCCGAATGTCGCCCTCCTCCCCTGGGGGGCCACCGAGGCGCACAACTGGCACATGCCCCACGGCACCGACGTCATCGAGGCGGTGTCGCTCGCCGAACGCGCCTGCGACCTCGCCGTCGCGCAGGGGGCGCGGCCGATCGTCCTCCCCGCCATCCCCTTCGGCAACAACGCGCAGCAGCAGGATCAGGTGGCGACGATCCACCTCTCCACCGCGACGGCGCTTTCGATCCTCAAGGACGTCACTGACAGCCTCGCCCGGCAGGGGATCGATCGGCTCGTGATCGTCAACGGCCATGGTGGCAATGACTTCAAGCCGCTGGCGCGCGACTGCCAGCTCGCCTCGGGCGTGACGATCCTTGTCGTCGACTTCTGGCGACTCGCTCCGGAGGTGCTCGCCGCGACGTTCCCCGATCCAGGGGACCATGCCGGCCAACTGGAGACTTCGCTCCTCCTCCATCTCCGGCCGGCGTGGATGGAGATGCACCGCGCCGGGAAAGGCGAGGCGGCCGCCACGCTCGCCGACGGCATCCGGCAGGCCAACGCATGGACACCGCGCCCATGGTCAAGGGTCCAGCCCGACACCGGCAGCGGGGATCCGGCGGGGGCGTCGGCGGCGCTCGGGGCGACCTACTTCGAGGCGGCGGCGGCGGCGCTGGCGAGACTTGTCGAGACACTCTCGGCGTTGCCGCGTGGCGCCGACGTCTACCGCTGATCGTTCCGACGGGACGCGGCCGGGCAGGGAGACCACCAGGCCCGTACCGGGGACGCAACCAACCAGCCCAGGGAGCCCGACGACGATGGCCGATCAACCGCTCCGCAACATCCTCTTCCCCACGAGGCTCTCCGCCGCCGATCGACACCAGATCGAGGCTGACACCCAGCGGATCGGTCGGGATCTCCTCACCGCCTCGCTGGCAGCGCAGCCGTCGAGGTTTTCCCCTGAGCTGTGGGTGCAGCAGGCGGGGGAATGGGCGACTCAGGACGAGGAGCTCAAGGTCCAGCTCTTCCGGCTCGTCGACTGCATGCCGATGCTCGACGACCCTGCCGCGCTTGATCGCCATGTTCGTGAATATCTTCCCGAGGAACTTCTCGAGCGGCTCCCCGGTGGATTGCGCACCGCGCTGCAGGCGGCACGGAGCGGGATCCTCGCGCCACTCGCAGCCCGGGCCGTGCGGGCGGCGACACTCGCACAGGCCCGCCGCTTCATCGCCGGCACCAACCCGACGGAGGCTGCCCACGCGGCGCTGGCCGAAAGAAAGGCCCACCGGGCCTTTACGCTCGACCTCCTCGGCGAGGCGGTGACCAGCGAGCGTGACGCCGACGCTTACGCGGCGGCCTACGACCGGCTTCTTCGCGAACTCAGCCCCGTGGCTGCGAGGTGGCCCGGCGACACGCACGTCGACGTCGGTCCGGACGGGCCGATGCCGAGGGTGAATGTCTCGATCAAGCTCTCCGCGCTCGACAGCCAGTTCGATTCGATCGATCCGGCCGGCACGACCGACCGGGTGCTCGGTCGTCTGCGGCCGCTGATGCGTCTGGCACGGCAACTGGGGGCCCAGATCCATGTCGACATGGAGAGCCATGCCACGAAGGATCTCACGCTCGCCATCTTCCGGGCGGTGGCGATGGAAGAGGAATTCCGCGACTGGCGGGATTTCGGGATCGTCATCCAGGCCTATCTCCGGGACAGCGTCCGCGATCTCCCCGACCTCGCCACCTGGGCACGCAGTCGCGGCACGCCGGTGTGGGTGCGATTGGTGAAGGGGGCATACTGGGATTACGAGAGCATCCACGCGGAGGCGTCCGGCTGGCCGGTGCCGGTGTGGGAGCAGAAGTGGGAAACCGACGCCTGCTACGAGGCGGCGACCGACTTCCTCTTCGAGCAGGCCGATGTCCTCCGGCCGGCGCTGGGGAGCCACAATCTCCGCTCGCTCGCCCACGGCATGGCGGTGGCCCGCCATCTTGGCCTGGCCCCGAGGATGGTCGAGATGCAGATGCTCTATGGCATGGGCGACCCGGAGAAACGCGCGGTCACCGATGCGGGCTGGCGGCTGCGGGTCTACATGCCCTACGGCCAACTCGTGCCGGGGATGGCCTATCTTGTCCGCCGCCTTTTGGAAAACTCCTCGAACGATTCCTTCCTCCGCGCCGGGTTTGTCCAGCATGTCGCGCCGGAAGTACTTCTCGGCGCCCCGCGCCCCACGGAGGCGGACATCCATCGGGCCTCGGCCAACGAGCCCCCGCCGGCGATGCCTTCTGAGGACTTCCGCAACGAGCCGCTCACCGACTTCTCCCTCGCCGGGGGTCGGCAGGCGATGGTGGAGGCGCTGCGCCGATTCAGGGAAACCCTCGAACGCGATGGGGCGCCGACGGTGCCGGTCGTGATCGACGGAAAGC
>CANGIH010000349.1 GCA_947453875.1 Planctomycetaceae bacterium
CTCCTCCGGTCCATCACCCCACCGGAAAGCCCCGGCCCGGGAGCAGGCTGAGCGGAGCCCGCCGCCACCACGGGCGGCCCGGCAGACCACCGCCTACCTCAAGCACCTCTTCGAACAGGTCGGTTTCGGCATCGACGCCTCGCGGGGGCAGAACTTCCTCGTCGATCTCAACCTCGTCGATCTGGTCGTCCGCGAGGCGGGCATCGGCCCGCGCGACATCGTTCTCGAGGTGGGGACAGGCACCGGCGTGCTCACCGAGCGGATCGCGAAGGTGGCGGCGCGGGTGGTGACCGCCGAGCTCGACCCCAGGCTTGCCCAACTCGCCCGCGACCGGCTCATCGACGCCACCAATGTCGAGCTGGTCGAGGGGGATGCCCTCGCCGCCAAGCACCGCATGGCCCCCACGCTCCTGGCGGCGGTGGAGGCGGCCCGGGCCCTGTCGCCGACCGGGGATTTCCTCCTCGTCGCCAACCTTCCCTACTGCGTCGCCACTCCGGTGATCTCGAACCTCCTGGCCCTCCCCGCCCCGTTCGCGTCGGCCACCGTCACGGTGCAGCGGGAGATGGCCGAGCGGATGACCGCCAAGGGGGGCGACCCTGGCTACAACGGCCTGTCGGTGTGGATCGGCGCCCAGTGCGACGCGTCGATCGTCCGCATCCTCCCCCCGAACGTCTTCTGGCCCCGGCCCAAGGTCGATTCGGCGATCGTGCGGATCGTCGTCGATCCGGCCAGACGTGCCACCATTGCCGATCTCGGCCGGTTCCACAGCTTCGTCCGCGACCTCTTCTGTCACCGCCGCAAGCTGCTCCGCGGCGTGCTTGTCCGCATGGCCGGCGGGAAGGGAGAATCGGGGGTCCGCGAGACGATCGACGGGATCTACGCCACCCTCGGCCTCCCCCCGGACGCGCGTGCCGAAGACATCCCCGCCGCGGGGCTCGTCCGGCTGGAAGCGGAATTCCATTCCCGCCTCGGCGACCGGGAGAGGGAGTCACGCTGATCCGGGCCGGCTGCGCCGACCTGCATCCAACGTCATCCACCTGCATCCGTCAGGACACGATCGCCAACCCCAGGACAGGGCATCATGCGGGCGAAATACATCGAGATGAATGGCCGGGCGCTGATGAGCATGCTCGAGCCGGACGAGGTCTCTCCGGAGGCCCTCCGCCGGGCGGGGCTCACCGACACCTGCCTGGTGCGCGTCAACCAGCAGGGGGATATTGAAGTCCGTCGCCACGCCGGATGGGACGTCATCGGCGGCCTGACCGGCAAGTTCGGACCGCGCGCCGAGGCGGCCAGCGGCCGGACCTGGGCCTCCTGAGGCGATCGTCGTCGGGGCGAGCGGCCGCAAAACCGGCAAAGCCGACGCCCGTTTTACGCTCGCGCCGCCGCGCCCCACCGAAAGGGTGGCCGGACAGTTTTCCTCCCCACCGCGACCGGGATCACTTCGCGCCCGCATTGCCGACTGGCGAAGGCCTGTCGGTCGGGGGAGAGGCGGTCTTCCGACCGGATGCACCCGACGGAGCGGAACTTCCGGTTGTCTGCGGCACAGGGGTAGACTCTGTTCCCGAGCCAGGAAACCTGCCGAATTGCCAGAAGTCCCGGGGGAATCCCGGGTGATCACGCACGTTGCCCGCGCCGGTTGACCAACGGGTCGACCGCCGGGCGTCCCTCCCGGACGGAGTGTGGGCGGAGGTCCCACGGCACGTGAATCCCAACCCGAACACCGAAGCCTCGTTCGCCGAAACGATCGTCGACCTGCTGCGGCAGCGGTCCGCTTATCGGCCCCATGACCGCGCGTTCACGTTCCTCGTCGATGGCGAGCAGGAAGAGCTCAACATCACCTACGCCGAACTCGACCGGAAGGCCCGGGCGCTCGGCGCATGGCTGCAGGCGTCCGGCATGACCGGGAAGCGGGTGCTCCTCCTCTTCCCCTCCGGGCTCGACTTCATCGCCGCCTTCCTCGGCTGCCTCTACGGCGGCGCCATTGCCGTGCCCGCCTATCCGCCGCGGAAGAACCGCTCGGTGGAGCGGATCGAGGCGATCGCGTCCGACGCCGACGCCTCGGTCGCCCTGACGACGCGCGACGTGCTCGACCGTTTCGACGGCCTCCGGGCAACGGCGCCGAGCCTCGGCAAGATCCTCTGGAAGGTCGACGCCGAACTCGAGCCCGACTGGGCCGAACGCTGGGAACGCCCCGACATCGACGGCGAAACGCTCGCCTTCCTCCAGTACACAAGCGGATCGACGGGGACGCCCAAGGGGGTGATGCTGTCGCACGCCAACCTCCTCCACAACTCCCTGCGGATCATGCAGGCCTTCGAGATCACCCGCTCGCAGTCAGGGGTGTTCTGGCTGCCGAGCTTCCACGACATGGGGCTCATCGGCGGGATCCTCGTCCCCCTCTACGGCGGCAAGTTCAACGTTCTCATGTCGCCGGTGGCGTTTCTCCAGAAGCCGCTCCGCTGGCTCCAGGCGATCTCGAAATACCGGGCCACGATCAGCGGCGGCCCGAACTTCGCCTATGAGCTGTGCGTGCGGAAGATCACCCCCGAGCAGCGCCGCGGCCTTGATCTCTCCAGCTGGTCGCTGGCCTTCAACGGCGCGGAGCCGGTCCGCTCCGAGACGATCGAGGCCTTCACCGAGGCCTTCGCGCCGTGCGGGTTCCGCCGCGAGGCCTTTTTCCCCTGCTACGGGCTCGCCGAGAGCACGCTGATGGTGACCGGCGGCATGAAATTCGAGCCGCCGGTGATCCGCACCTTCGATTCCGGCTCGCTCGAGACCGGCGCCGCAATCGTCCGCACAGGGTTCGCGCCGGGCACGCGCCGGCTGGTGGGGAGCGGCCGCGAGCTCGACGGCCAGGACGTGCGGATCGTCGACCCCCACACCAACGAAGCCCTCCCGCCGGGGATGATCGGCGAGATCTGGGTGAGCGGGCCGAGCGTGGCACAGGGCTACTGGAACCGCTCCGACGAGACCCACGCCACCTTCGGCGCGATGCTTGCCCGCCCCGACTCCGGGTCGGAGAAGCAGTCGCTCAAGGCCTGGCAGCCCAATCCCGGCCCCTACCTCCGCACCGGCGACCTCGGCTTCTTCGACAATGGCGAACTGTTCGTCACCGGGCGGCTCAAGGATCTGATCATCATCCGCGGCCGCAACCACTACCCGCAGGACATCGAGCTCTCCGTCGAGACGGCCAGCTCCCTGATCCGTGCCGGATCGGTGGCGGCCTTCTCGGTCGATGTCGAGGGGCGCGAACGTGTGGTGGTGGTGGCCGAGGTGGAGCGTGGCAAGCGTGACAGCGACGAACTCGCCGAGAGCTTCGACGGCATCCGCCGCAAGCTGGCGATCGAGCATGAGATCGCCCTCGAGGGGATCGTCCTGGTCCGCCCCAACAGCATCCCCAAGACCTCAAGTGGCAAGATCCAGCGGCATGCCTGCAAGCGGCAATTCCTCGACGGCACGCTCGAGGTGGTCGAGCAGCAGATCGGCTGGCTCCAGCCGGGGATCGCCGGCTCGACCGTCACCGAGCCGCCCCGCCCGGCCCCTGCGCCCCGTGCCGGCAGCGAGGCGCCGCGACTGGCCCGGCAGCGGCCGGTGGGGGAGTCGTCCCGGTCGGGGAAGCCGGAGCGTGAGCTCCCCCTAGGCGTCGTCGAAGCC
>CANGIH010000350.1 GCA_947453875.1 Planctomycetaceae bacterium
AAGGGGGCGACGGGCGTGACCACAACGGCGGCACGTTCGTCACCTGGCTCGTCGGCGCTGGCGTGAAGGCCGGCGCCACGCACGGCGAGAGCGACGAGCTCGGCTACCAAACAGCCACCGGCACGACCACCGTCCACGATCTCCAGGCGACGATCCTCCATCTCCTCGGCATCGACCACGCGAAGCTCACCTTCCGCACCGCCGGTGTCGACCGCAGACTCACCGACGTCCACGGCCATGTCGTGCGGGAAGTGCTGGCATGATGGGGCTGCCCCCTTTGACGGAGGGTTCGCGAAAGTGCGATGCTTCGGGCCTTGCCGAGCCTCCCGGAGAGCCTTCACGGATGACGGAGTACGAAGTTTCTTGCGAATGCGGCAAAACGATTCCCGTCGAAGCGATGCAAGCAGGGGCGACCATCACATGCCCCTGCGGAAAGCCCGTGCAGGTTCCAAAGCTTTCCAAACTGCGCCGCGCAGCCGGCCAGACGCCGATCCCACTCAACGTGGTGGAGCAGATCCGATCGTTGATCCGAGATGGCCAGCTTCCCGACAACGTTTCATGCCCGATCACGGGAAAACCGGTCGATAACACCGTCTGGCTCCACATTCAATGCGAGCGAATCGACGTTCGGCATGGTGAGCCTGGATTCTGGAGTAACATCGCCTACTTTTTCTTGATCGGTTGGATCTGGTTCATCGTCGCACTCTTGATCAAAGAGCCTCGAAAGGAGTTTGGGCACGACATTTCGGTCGATGCACCACTGGGGATCAACCACGCGGCCAGCGGTTCCATCACGGCGGCAAGCGTCAGGACGCTGAAGGCGGTACTGGCCCACACTCCGATCTATTCGCAACTCCTCCACGAATACCCGGCAGCGGACGTTTGGGTGGTCGACGATCGGCCACAGCGCCGCGGAACGCTCCATGACCGCACCGACTGAAGCACTTCTCGTGGCCTTCGAGATCCATGCGCCAAAGCGGATCCGGGATGTCTTGGATGCGGGCTACGATGTCACGCAGCCAGTGCATGGCAAGATGCCGATCACCCACCTGACGGAGATGTACTTCCGCTCCGATCGCTTCCCTGAGTGCCTTCGCCTCCTCCTCGACCGCGGGGCCGTCCTCGACGACCCGAAGCTCGCGCCGGTGCTTCTCGATGATCCGGGAGCCCTCGAGGCCGCCGTCAACGCCGATCCGACGCTGCTCGCTCACCGGACGTCGCTCGTCTCCACCTTCACACCGCTCTCCGGGGCGACACTGCTCCATGTCGCCGCCGAATATGGCCATCTGGCCGTGGCGGGGAAGCTCATCGAACTCGGCGCCGACGTGAACGCCCGGGCCGCGGTCGATGAGCATGGCATGAACGGCCACACGCCCCTCTTCCACACGGTCAATTCCAATGCCAACCGTTCCGCGCCCCTCATGAAGCTGCTTCTCGATGCCGGGGCGCGCACCGACATCCTTCTCCCGGGCATCGTCTGGGGCCGGGGCTTCGCGTGGGAGACGACCTGCTTCGACGTCACGCCGATCTCGTACGCCCAACTCGGTCTCCTGCCGCAGATGCAGCGGACCGAGGAGGATTCCTACGCCAACGTTCGGGTGCTCCTCAAGGCCTCGGGGCGGGGCGTGCCGCCTCTTGCGAACGTTCCCAACCGCTATCTCGCGCGGTGACCCGGCGGGCGGGCCCGGGTGTCGATGGCGCCGAAGGCCCTCCGCGGCGCAGAAGCCCCCCGGCCGTTATCTCGCAGCCTTCACGAGATCGGCGACGTAGCTTTCAATCCCCTTGGCGATCGCCTCGGGGCCGTCCGCCGCGAGCTCACCGACGCGCCGGACGAGCGCCGAGCCGACGATCGCGCCGTCTGCCACGCCCGAGAGGAGCTTCACCTGCTCCGGCGTGCTGACGCCGAAGCCGACGAGCACCGGCACGTCAGTCTTCGTTCGCAGCCACGTCACCCGTTCGACGAGCCCCTCGGGGAGATCGGTACGGGCCCCCGTCACGCCGGCGACGCTCACGCAGTAGAGGAAGCCGGTCGAACGCTTGGCGATCTCGGCAGCCCGCTCCGGCGGAGTCGTCGGCGTCACCAGGCGCACGAGCGCCAGGTTCGCCCCCTTGCAGGTGGCGTCGAGGACGTCGGACTCCTCGAGGGGAAGATCGGGGACGACAAGCCCCGCAAGCCCCGCCGCCGCGGCGTCGTCGACGAAGCGGTCGATCCCCCGCCGGTAGATGATCGAATAGCTCACCATCGCCAGAATCGGCATCTTGACCCGGCCCGTCGCCTTCCTCACCATCGCGAAAAAGTTCTCGAGCGTGAAGCCCGCGGCGAGCGCCCGCGTGTAGGAGGCCTGGATGACCGGCCCGTCGGCGATCGGATCGCTGTAGGGGACGCCGAGCTCGCAGACCGCCGCCCCCGCCCGGTCGAGCGCTTCGAGGACGAATAGCGTCGTATCGAGATCGGGATCGCCGGCGGTCACGAAGGGGGCAAGCGCCTTGCGACCGTCCTTTGCGAGCGCCGCGAACGTGGCGGCCAACGGCTTCCCGGCCTGGCTTTTCGAATCGTGGTGGGTGGTCATGCGTGGGCCCCTTCGCTTCCGAGTGATCGCAGTCGGGCGATCTCCGCCGCGTCCTTGTCCCCGCGGCCGGAGAGGCAGACAACGATCACCTCTTCCCTCGGCCGGCGGGCCGCCTCCTTCACCGCCCAGGCGAGGGCATGCGACGTCTCGAGGGCGGGGAGGATTCCCTCGCGCCGGGCCACGAGATCAAACGCTGCAAGGGCCTCGGCGTCGGTGACGCTCGTGTATTCAACGCGCTTCGTGTCGTGCCACCAGGCATGCTCGGGGCCGACGCCGGGATAGTCGAGCCCAGCCGACACCGAATGGACGTCGGCCGTCTGGCCGTCGGGATCCTGGAGCACGTAGGAGAGGCTCCCATGAAGGATGCCGGCATTTCCGTAGGAGAGGCTCGCCGCATGGTCGCCAGGCTTGGGTGACCTGCCACCTGCCTCGACGCCGACGAGGCGGATCCCCTTGTGCTCGACGAGGGGATAGAACATGCCGGCGGCGTTGCTGCCACCACCGACGCAGGCGACGACGCAGTCGGGATCTCGGCCGAGCTCTTTCTCGCAGAAGACAAGCGTCTCCTTGCCGATCACCGACTGGAAATCGCGGACGATCCGCGGGAATGGGTGGGGCCCGACAACCGAGCCGATGATGTAGTGGGTCGTCTCCACTGAGCCCATCCAGTCGCGCATCGCCTCATTGATCGCGTCGCGGAGCGTGCGCGAGCCGCTCTCCACCGGCCGGACCTCCGCCCCCATCATCCGCATGCTGCGGACATTCGGCTCCTGCCGGCGGACGTCCTCCGAGCCCATGTAGACGACGCAGTCGAGGCCGAAGCGGGCACAGGCGGTGGCGGTGGCCACGCCATGCTGGCCGGCGCCGGTCTCGGCGATGATCCGCTTCTTCCCCATCCGGATCGCCAGCAATCCCTGGCCGAGCGTGTTGTTGATCTTGTGGGCGCCGGTGTGGCTGAGGTCTTCCCGCTTGAACCAGATCTGGGCCCCGCCGGCGTACTCGGTGAGCCGCTTGGCGAAGAGGAGGGGGGTGGGGCGGCCGACAAACGCGGCGAGGAGCTGATCAAGCTCGGCCTGGAAGCCCGGAT
>CANGIH010000351.1 GCA_947453875.1 Planctomycetaceae bacterium
ATCGACAGGTCAGGATCACGGTGGCGCATGAGCGCCACGCCAAACATTACGGCATTCGTCGTGCCGTTGGTCGTGCCTAAGGGCATCAGCAGGCCACCGAGATCCATGTGCCCCAGGGGCTTGCCCTGGACGAGCTTCACCTGCCGCACCTCCTCGGTAAGCGTCTCGAGGGCGTAGCGGGAGTTGGGCGCACCCGGAATCACCCGGCCGGCAACCGTCCCCTGATGGCAGGCCAGGCAGCTCATCGTCCACTTGCCGGCCTCGTCGACGACGTACTGGAGCGAGCGTGACGGATCGAGCGGATGCGGCGAGAGGCCGTAGCGATCCATCGTCATCCGTCGCCGTTCCCCGATGTCGGCCGCGGCGGCCCGCGACTTCGCCGGCTCCTCCCAAACCGTCCACAGGGCGTCGAAGACCTCCTGGTCGAGATCGGCCGGCAGGTAGGCGCGGTGGAGCAGGTGGTCGTAGCCGGCCTCAACCGAAGCCACGGGATGGGATGGCGCGACATCCTCGGCCGCGATGCGTTCCCCCGGCGGCACTACCAGGCCGGCAACGACGATTCCCGATGCCACCATCGCGGCAAAAGAACGGCTGAATCCGCGTTCGGTTCCGGCTCGTTTCATGGCATACTCTTGTTTGCATCCGCTCATTCGAGGCGCCCCTCAATCGGGGGCGTCCCCCGCCCTCCAGCCGCTTCTCCGACGCACACGCCAGTATAGGCGGCTCCTCCCCCGCGGCCTCCCGCCATGGTCACCGCCAACCCCCTCCTCATCCCCGAACTGCGCGTGATGCTCGCCGAGGGCGACGTGGAGGGCCTGCGCGGCGTGGCGGAGGAGCTTCACCCGGCAAGCGTCGCGGAATTTTCCGAGGGGCTTGAGGATGCGGAGCTTTGGCAGCTCCTCGACGCCCTTCCGGTGGCCTACCAGGCCGACATCTTCCCCTACTACCCGCTGTCGCGGCAGGTCGACCTCATCAAGGCGGCCGACCGCCAGCACCTCGGGCCGCTCCTGGAAACGATGGCCCCCGACAACCGGGTCGACCTCCTCAGGGAACTCGACTCAGACCTCGTCGAGGCGATCCTCCCGCTGGTAGCCAAGGCCGAGCGCCATGACATCCGCATGCTCCTCTCCTGCCCGGAGAACTCGGCCGGGGCGCTGATGACGACGGAGTATGCCTCGCTCCCCGCTGACATCACCGCCGGCGAGGCCGTGGCCCGGCTCCGCTCACAGGCACCCGACAGCGAGTCGATCTACTACATCTACGTCCTCGACGCCGACCGTCGCCTGGTCGGCTTCATCTCGCTCCGTGATCTGATCCTCGCCCGCCCCAACGCGCTGGTCGGCGACCTCATGCAGAGCGACCCGATCAGCGTCCGCATCGAGGACCCGCGCGATGAGGTGGTGCAGAAGCTCGCCCGCTACGACTTCCTCGCCATTCCCGTCGTCGATGACCACAATCGGCTCGTCGGCATCGTTACCCACGACGACGTCCTCGACGCTGTCCGTCAGGACGCCACCGACGAGGCCCAGCGAGCGGCGGCAATAGCCCCCCTCGGCGAGGGCTATCTCGAGGCGGCGCTGGTGTCGCTGACCTGGAAGCGGGGGGTGTGGCTGACGATCCTCTTCGGCACCGCGGCCGTGACGGCGATGGTGCTGGCAAAGTGGAAGCCGACGCACGAATGGCTGATGTACTTCATCCCGCTGGTCGTCGCCAGCGGCGGCAATTCGGGCAACCAGGCGGCCACGCTCGTGATCACCGCCCTCTCGACGGGCGACTGCAAACTCGCCGACTGGAAGCGGATCCTCCGCCGCGAGTTCGCCGTCAGCCTGATGCTCGGCGTCCTCCTGGCCGTCCCCGGATTCCTCCTCGGCCTTGCCTACGCGCCTGATCCCATGCATGCGATGGTGATCCCGGCGACGGTCTTCTCCGTGGTCATGGTGGGGTCGCTGGTGGGCTGCGTGCTTCCGCTCGTCTTCCGGTCGCTCGGGCTCGACCCGGCCCTGATGAGCAATCCGTTCGTATCAGCGATCGTCGACGTCGTCGGGATCGTGATCTACATGGTCGTGGCCACTCTCGTCCTCGACTGACCGCCACGGTTTAGCCCAGCTTCCGGTCGACCGCCTCGGCGACGCGTCGGCAGACGGTCATCATCTTCTCGAATGCAGGGATGTCGAGCGTCTGCCCTCCGTCGCTGGCCGCCCGTTTCGGATCGGGATGAACCTCCACGATCAGCCCGTCGGCGCCGGCCGCGACGCTCGCCGCCGCCATGCTCGTGACGAGGTTGGCATGCCCCGTGCCATGGCTCGGATCGACCACCACCGGGAGGTGGGTGCGGGCCTGGAGCCAGGGAACCGTCGCCAGCGGGAGCGTGAAGCGGGTGTGGGCCTCGAACGTGCGGATGCCTCGCTCGCAGAGCATCACCCGCATGTTGCCGCCGTCGAGGATGTATTCCGCCGCGAGGAGCAATTCCTCGACCGTGGCCGACGGGCCGCGTTTGAGGAGCACTGCAACATCCGACTTTCCTACCGCCTCGAGGAGGCGGTAGTTCTGCATGTTGCGGGCGCCGATCTGGAGGACGTCGGCGTACTTCGCCACCAAGGGGACATCCTCCGACGCGACCACCTCGGTGACCACCGCCAGGCCCGTCTCGGCCCGGGCCGCGGCGAGGAGTTCGAGCCCCTTCTCCTTCAAGCCCTGGAAGCTGTACGGGCTTGTTCGTGGCTTGAAGGCGCCGCCCCGTAGACCGGTGGCGCCGGCTGCCTTGACGGCCTTCGCCGTGGCGACGATCTGTTCGCGACTTTCCACCGAGCAGGGGCCGGCGATCACGCCGACATGCCCCCCGCCGATGATCAGCGACCCGGCCCTGACGACCGTCGGCTCCGGCTGCACCTCGCGGCTGGCCACCTTGTAGGGAGCGAGGATCGGCATCACCGCGGCGACACCGGGAAGCGTCTCGAGCCCGGAACCGGCGGTGCCGCGCTCGTCGCCGACAACCGCCACGACCGTCCGCTCGGTACCGACGATCACATGGGGACGGAGACGCAGCTCCTCCACACGTGCCACCACCCGGTCGAGATCCTCCCGCGCCGCCCCCGCCTGCATGACGATGATCATCGCTCTCCCTGCTCCTATTTGGTTGTCGGCGCGTCCTGCCCCGGCGCCAGGGTGTCGCCCCGTTTCTCGACCGCGGCCCGTGTGGTGATCTCGATCCGCTCACCGCCATCCGTCTTGCGAATCACATAGACGAGCTTCCCGTCGGGATTCGACTTGGCGAGGATCGCCTTGAGGATCTCCGCGGCCGGTTTGTCCTGCTCGTCGAGCCCGAACGACTGATTCTTGGTGATGCCCTCGAGCTGCAGATCACTTCCCTGGATCTCCATCTCGATTCCGATCTCGTCGGCGATCATCTGGATCGACTTCTCGAGCGTGTCCTTGACGAACACCAGCGAGATCGGCCTGGCGAGGGCGTCGATCGCTCCGGCGGGTTTGCCCTGCCCCTCCGCCGCGGCCCCCACGCCCGCCACGGCCCCCCCCCCCGCCGGTCGCGGAACTTGCTCGAGGGCGAGCTCCGCCGCGAGGGCGATGTTGTGGGGGGCGTGCTCGGGAAGCCAGGCGTTGACGATCACCCCCCGGCCATCGGCGCCCGCATGCACG